>JACQEL010000918.1 GCA_016200595.1 Deltaproteobacteria bacterium | reverse complement strand
CAAATTTCACTTCCAGTGAATTTCTCTCGCTCCCACTGTCCAGCCTTGAGCGACGCGTTCGCCTGCGGGATGTTGCGCGCCAGGGCCAGCAACAACGAGAGCGCATGCTCAGCGGTCGTTACGTTGTTCCCCCCAGGGGTGTTCATCACGACGATACCGCGCTTGGTGGCAGCCTCGACATCGATATTATCGACCCCAATCCCGGCGCGACCCACGACCCGCAGGTTGGTCGCCGCGGCCAGCGCGTCCTTAGTGACGCGGGTGCCGCTGCGAATAATCAGCCCCTCATACGGCGGAATCTGGCGCACGAGTTCCTCAGGGGAGAGCCCGGGGCGGAGGTCTACCGCGAGATCGGCATACGCCGACAACCGATCCAAGCCTTGCTGCGCAAGCGGATCCGTAATTAATACTTTGTGAGACATCGCGTTATCCTGGTAGCGGCCAACCGTCAAGTAACACTTCTTCGGCCGCGCGCACGCCGCTGCCTAACTGCAGCTCGCAGCCGTAGCGAGAGAGCGCCATCTCCAGCGTACTCACCGCCGTAATCACATCAAACGGACCGGCATAGCCAATGTGGGAGATGCGCGCGACTTTTCCTTTGAGGTGGTCCTGGCCACCGGCGATGTCTACTCCCATCCGGTCGCGCATGTAGGTCAGCAGTCGGGACCCATCGATCTGAGACGGTAACCACACACCCGTGGCTGCAGGACTCGGATGGCCTGGCGCCAGCAAGCGCATCCCTAAAGCGTGCATCGCGGCACGCGTGGCAGCCGCGAGACGCGCATGACGCGCGAATACGTGCTCGAGTCCTTCGGCGCGCAGCAACCGCAGCACCTCGTGCAGCCCATAGATGAGAGAGATTGCCGGTGTATACGCGGTGGTGCGCTTTTGCTGCTCTTTGCGCTCACGCCGCAGATCGAAGTAAAAGCGCGGGAGCGTGGCCGCTTCGACGCGGCTCCACGCCTTGGCATTGAGCGACAGGAAAGCCAATCCCGGTGGCAGCATGAGCGCTTTTTGCGAGCCGGTTACGAGGATATCAATCCCCCAGTGATCCATCGGTATTTCGGTTGCTCCAACCGCGGTAATACCATCAACGATCAGCAGCACCTCTGTCTTACGAGTGAGCGCCGCAATCTCTCTTACAGGATGTAACACTGTGGTCGAGGTTTCACTCGCCTGCAGCAAAACCGTTTTCGCTTCAGGGTGGCCGTGTAATGCCTGAGTGACCGCTTCAACCGTAACCGCCCGTCCCCATTCGACTTTAATTTCTACAACCTTCACCCCAAAAGCCTGACAAATCTTCACCCAGCGTTCACCGAATTTGCCCCCGTTGACGACAATGACGGTGTCACCAGCGGTACAGGTATTCGTCACCGCTGCTTCCATGGCTCCGGTCCCTGAAGCCGCGAGAATTAAAACGTCTTGTGCGGTTTGGTATAACCACTGTAGTCCTTCTTGCACCTCGCTAAAGAGTTGGCTGAACTCCGGCGTCCGGTGGTGGATCAATGGTTGAGACATGCGCAGCAGCACTTCAGGTGGAACCGGAGTGGGGCCTGGAGTGAGCAGGTAGCGTTTCAACATAGGGTCTCCCTACAGGATTACTCGTTTGCAAAAAAAGGCCTGGATGGTCTTTTTCCCCATCCAGGCTTCTCTTGCAACCCTGCTAGTAACAATAAGAAAATGATGTATCGGCGCACAGAAGCTGAGTCAATAACAGTTCTTGCCTTTCCAATCTGATCTTTTGCTTGCACCTTTTCCTTGACAGCAAAAAAACATGGTACTATAGTCGTGGGGAAAAGTGGGGAAAAGTGGGGAAAGAAGGATAAGCAGTGTTTCGGGGAAGTTTTGAGCATGCCATAGACGAAAAGGGGAGAGTGAGCATCCCGGCAAAATTTCGTGAGCTGCTGCTCAGCTTCCAAGATGATCGTCTCATCGCCACTAAGTTTATCCTCCACTCCTTTCGTTGCCTGGATGTGTATCCCCTGGCGGAATGGGAACGGTTTGAGGAAGAACTCATGAAGAAACCCCGTTTTGACGAAAACTTTCTCAAGATGGAAAACTTTTACCTATCAAATGCCTACGAATGCACATTTGATAAACAAGGACGGATTCTCCTCCCGCCGATGTTACGCGAATATGCCGGCTTGAAAAAAGACATCATGTTTACGTCCGCGCTGAAAAGATTTCGCATCTGGGACAAAGAAACCTGGCAGAGATTCAACGAGGAATCAGAAAGAGATCTGACCCAGAACCCACAACTCTTCAGCAGCCTCAATGCCTGAAGTAATGTACAACAATCGAAGAATAATTGCCAGCGAAAAAAGAGGAATATGGAAACGGCCGTTATGACAACCAACCCCAGGCCCGAGACCCGGCATCTGCCGGTTATGCTCTCGGAGGTGTTGGCTTTGCTCCGCCCGCGGCCGGGGGCAGATTTCCTCGACGGCACACTTGGTGGTGGCGGGCACGCGGCCGCCTTGTTAGAAGCAAGTGCGCCCGCAGGCCAGTTGCTGGGTCTGGACCGGGACGATCAGGCGTTGAGTATTGCTGCCCGGCGGCTAGCTCCGTTCTCTGGTCGCTTTATTTTGCTCCACGAAAATTTTAGCCACGCACGGTCTGTCCTCTCTCGTTATGGGTATGAGGGAGTCGATGGCGTGCTTCTTGATCTCGGATTTTCCTCTTTCCAGATCGAGAGTGGAGAACGCGGGTTTAGTTTTCTTCGGTCCGGGCCCTTAGATATGCGTATGGACCAGCGCGAGGAGTGCTGCGCCGCGGATGTCGTCAACCAAGCCAGCGAGAGCGAGTTGAAAAGAATCTTCCGTGAGTTGGGAGAAGAACGTGCGGCCGGCACATTAGCCCGTGCGTTGGTGCATGCCCGTACTGCGGCTCCAATCACCACCACCTCTCATTTGGTGGAGGTGATCGAGAGGATCGTGAAACGAACGCCCCATACTCACCTGCATCCGGCCACACGGGTTTTCCAGGCGCTACGCATCAGGGTGAATGGGGAACTGGAACATCTCGCCGCGTTTCTGAATGATGGGTATCGCTTGCTGCGTCCAGGAGGGCGGATGGTCATCCTCTCGTACCATTCACTCGAAGATCGTTTGGTGAAAGAGGCATTCCGTTACTGGGCCGCAACCTGCCACTGCCCCCCGCAGTTGCAGGTCTGTGCCTGCCGCTGGTCTCCACAAGTGCGGATTCTGACTCCCAAGCCGCTCACTCCCACGCCGGTAGAGATTGCCCTCAATCCCCGTGCGCGCAGTGCACGGTTACGGGCGGTAGAACGACACGTTCCGCGAGAGGGTTAGATGCAGAACTCCAGTCACTGGGTAAGATATACGCTGTTGGCGCTGGTGGGACTGGTGTTAGCGCTCGCTCAGGTTTGGACTCGTTTACAGGTAGTTGCGGTAGGATACACGCTATCAAACGCGCGGCAATTGGTTCATACGCTGCAAGGAGAGCGGCAGGAGTTGGAGGCGCAATGGAGCGCCTCAACCACTCCGAGTCGCTTGGGGGAACAGGCGACGCAGCGGTTGGGGCTGAGTGCGCCCCAGCCGGAGCAGGTGCTGAGGGTGCAGTGAGGGGGAGAGGATGAAAGAACGTCTGCTCGTTGCTGGAAGTGCGGTGGGGGTTGGCCTGCTGCTGGTTTTGAGCCGTCTCGTGCAGTTTACGGTCGTGCAGAGCGCGCAACTGGCGCGCCAAGCGGCAAGCCAGCATAATCAGCGTTTCACCTTCACGCCGCGTCGAGGAGCAATTCTTGACCGCAATGGCGAACTGCTGGCGTTAAGCGTTCCGGCAGAATCACTATTTGTTCGCCCGCGTAAATTGCCGGCGGATATTGCGGCCCATGTGCCGGCACTGGCCGAAGCAGTTCACGCTTCCCGGCAGGAAGTGAATACCGCCTTCCGCTCCCCTGCCCCGTTCGTCTGGCTCAAACGCCAGGCAACTCCTCAGGAAGCCGCTCAGGTTCGTGCCCTGGACCTTGCCGGGATCGACAGCTTTGAAACCCAGCGGCGGTTTTATCCCCATGGGACGCTGGCCGCGCAGTTGCTCGGCTTCGCCAACATCGATGCTGAAGGCTTAGAAGGTATAGAGCGCGTGTACGATCACTATCTGCGGGGTGAATCGACTGAAGTCGTACAGGAACGGGATGCGCTGGGCCGCTCCATCCTGGCGCAGGGTGCTGAACTCCCCCCTGAAGCCTTGAGCGTGCGCCTCACCCTCGACCTCAGTCTTCAGTACTTCGCCCAACGCGAATTGGAGCGGACGGTGCAGGCAACGCGCGCCCGTGCCGGAACCGTCGTCATCCTTGATCCCCAGACATTCGCCGTGTTGGCCCTCGCGCAAATCCCCACCTTCGATCCCAACACCCCTAAGAGCGTTCCCGATGAGGCTCGACGTAATCCCGCCATCTCCGACCCGTATGAGCCAGGCTCGACGATGAAGATTCTGTTAGCGGCGGCGGCTTTGGACATGAAGGTGGTCCGTCCCGAGGACCAGATATTCTGCGAATCCGGTCACTACCAAGTCGGGAAATACACCATTCATGACCATCACCCCTATGGCTGGCTGAGCTTTGCCCAAGTCCTCCAGCACTCGAGTAATATCGGCGCGGCTAAGGTGGGCGAGCGCTTAGGAAAAGAGACCTACCAGAAATATCTGCGGGGATTTGGCCTCGGCCAGAAGACCGGCATCGATCTACCAGCGGAAAGCCCCGGCTTATTGGCATCCCCTAATAATTGGTCTCGTATCAATCTCGTGACTGCCAGCTTTGGCCAGGGAGTAGCCGTCACCCCTTTACAACTTGCCAGTGCCTACGCGACGTTGGCTAACGAGGGCGTCTTCATGCGACCCTATGTCGTGCAAGAAGTCCTCGGTGCCGATGGGAAAGTGGTTATGGCCAATAGTCCGCAACGGCGGTGGCAAGTGGTGCGTAGCGAAACGGCCCACCTCCTCTTGCAACTCATGGAGAACGTCGTGGCAAAGGGCGGGACGGGCTGGCGCGCGAGCATCCCAGGAGTGCGCGTTGCTGGGAAGACAGGCACGTCGCAGAAAGTCAACCAGAATGGTGGGTACTCAGCCCACGGCCGTATCGCTTCGTTCATTGGCATCGTCCCGGCCGATCAGCCCCGTTTAGTCATTCTGGTGGCTATCGATGAACCGAAGACCGGCGAGTACGGCGGTGAGATTGCAGCCCCGGTTTTTCAAGTCATTGCCACAGAAGCCTTAGCCCAGTTAGGCATCACCGGGAACGGGGAACGGCCTACTCCACCCATCGTCGCGCCCACTCCGGTGGCTTTAACTCCTGGCCGAGCCGCTGCGCGCCCTACCCCCAATCGTGCCGCGGCCGCACCCCAAAGTGTCGCACTGCCGGTGAGCGGGCCAAGTTTCCTGGGCATGAGTTTACGCGAGGCTACGCTCACTGCGCAACAGAACGGCTGGCGCGTCAGCGCTTCAGGCAGTGGCTATGTGGTCGGCCAGATGGTGCAGAACGATCCCGCGACTCAGGAGCCGACATATGTCTTAACGCTCGCGCCAACCACTGAGAAGCACCCATGATCTTACGCGATCTCCTCCCTAAGACTGTCCCCGTGCAAATCCAGGGAAACGTGGAGGTGGAGATCTCCCAACTCGCCTATGATTCTCGTCTGGCCCAGCCAGGAGCCTTATTCTTCGCGCTTCCTGGCACCAAGAACGATGGCGCTCGCTTTATCGATCAAGCCCGCGCGCGTGGAGCCCGCGCCGTGGTCGTGTCTCCAGGAACAGTTGTCACTGGAGAGCTGACGACCATTATTGCCGACAACCCGCGTTTGCTCCTCGGTCTCATCGCCGACCGTTTCTACCAAAGCCCCAGTGCGCAGCTCACGTTGATCGGCGTGACTGGCACCAGCGGCAAGACCACCACGACCTATCTCCTTGAAGCGGTCTGGCAAGCGATGGGCTGGTCCACTGGCGTGATCGGCACGGTGAATTATCGCTATCAGGGGCGGGAGTTCCCCGCACCATTTACCACGCCAGAGGCAGTCGAACTCCAGGACCTGCTCAGCATTATGGCGGCACAGCAGGTGAGCCATGTGGTGATGGAGGTCTCGTCACACGCCCTGGTACAGGAGCGGGTGCAAGGCTGCCGGTGGGACGGCGCGGTGTTTACCAATCTGGGACGTGATCACCTCGACTTTCATACTGACCTCGAGGATTATTTTGCCGCCAAATCTCGCCTGTTTCTCGAGGCTCTGGCCGCGTCGTCGAAGCCGAATCGCTTCGCGGTGATCAACGCCGATGATCCCTGGGGGACCATTTTGCTGACCAAGTCTATCCCTGGTCGGGTATTGACGTATGGCTTACAACCTGGAGCTACCGTATCAGTCCACCAGGTGGAGAAAAGTCTTCAGGGGCTGCGTGGGATCCTACGACTTGAGGAAAAAGAGGTCACGTTCTCTTCCTCTCTGATCGGCGACCCCCATCTCTATAACATTCTCGCCGCCGCTACAGTGGCGCACGCCTTAGGGATACCGGCTGAGCGTATTGCTGCCGGGATCACGCGTTGTACGAACGTACCCGGACGGCTGGAGGCGGTCTCGGTCGGTCAGCCTTTTACCGTCCTCGTCGATTATGCCCATAAGCCTGACGCTCTTGAGAAGGTTCTCCACTCCGCGCGTCAGTTGACCACACGCCGATTGCTCACCGTGTTCGGCTGCGGCGGGGATCGCGACCGAGGGAAACGGCCACTGATGGGAGAAGCGGCAGGCCGGTTGAGCGATGTGGTTATCCTCACCTCAGATAACCCACGCACCGAGGAGCCGGGGCACATCATTGCTGAGGCCGAAGTCGGGCTGGTCCAGACTGGACAATTAAAAGTTGCGGATACAACAGCAATCTCCACCCTCCAGCAGGGGTATCTGGTGATTGCTGACCGGCGCACGGCCATTCGTACAGCCCTGGCTGGCGCACAGCCAGGAGACCTGGTGGTGATCGCCGGCAAGGGGCACGAAGATTATCAAATCATTGGCACCACCAAGTATCATTTCGATGATCGAGAAGAGGTGCGCAATTATCTGACGATGGTGTATGGCGAGGGACGCGCATGAACTTTTCGCTCTGCGCACTTTTTATGCTCCCCGATGGGAAGGCTTGATGTTATACGCGTTGTTGTACCCCTTACACACGACCTACTCGGCGTTCAACGTGTTCCGCTATATCACGTTCCGCGCGCTCTTGGCGGCAATCATGGCCT
>JACQEL010000014.1 GCA_016200595.1 Deltaproteobacteria bacterium | reverse complement strand
GGCGGTGTTGGTGCAGTGGTTCCCCATGCTCCTGTTGATTGGCGTCTGGGTCTTCTTCATGCGGCAGATGCAGATGGGGGGCGGCAAGGCCATGTCCTTCGGCAAGAGCCGCGCCAAGCTGCTCACGGAAAATCAACATCGTATTACCTTCAGTGATGTCGCTGGTGTCGAAGAAGCAAAGCAAGAACTCGAAGAGATCATCGCATTCCTGAAAAATCCCAAGAAATTTACCCGCTTAGGCGGGCGCATTCCCAAGGGAGTGCTGTTGGTAGGAGCGCCGGGGACGGGCAAAACGCTCCTGGCGCGGGCGATTGCCGGTGAGGCCGGAGTGCCATTTTTCTCGATCAGCGGTTCGGATTTTGTCGAGATGTTTGTCGGCGTGGGCGCGTCGCGGGTACGGGATCTCTTTGTCCAGGGGAAAAAACAGGCTCCGTGCATCATCTTCATCGATGAGATCGATGCCGTCGGCCGGCATCGCGGCGCTGGTCTCGGTGGCGGGCACGACGAACGTGAGCAGACTCTCAATCAGTTACTGGTCGAGATGGATGGTTTCGAGGCCAACGAAGGGGTTATTCTCATTGCCGCCACCAACCGGCCGGACGTGCTCGACCCGGCCTTGTTGCGCCCTGGGCGGTTTGACCGTCGCGTGGTCGTCCCGCGCCCAGATGTGCGTGGCCGGGAAGAAATTCTCCGGGTCCACAGCCGTCGGGTGCCGCTGGATGAGGACGTGGATATCATACGATTGGCACGGGCCACCCCAGGATTCTCTGGCGCCGACCTGGAGAACCTCGTCAATGAAGCTGCACTTCTAGCCGCACGCCAGAATAAAGACAAAGTCGACATGCAGGACTTTGAACTGTCCAAGGACAAGGTGCTGATGGGAGCCGAGCGGCGCAGCATGATTCTCAGCGTTGAGGAGCGCCGGAACACGGCCTATCATGAGGCTGGCCATGCCCTGGTGGCACGGCTCACGCCTGGGACTGATCCGGTACATAAAGTCACGATTATTCCGCGTGGCATGGCCTTGGGAGTGACCCAGCAAGTGCCGGTGGATGACCGCCATACGTGGTCGAAAGAGTATATTCTCAATCGCTTGGCGATTATGCTCGGCGGTCGCGTGGCTGAGGAACTCATCCTGGGGCATATGACGACTGGCGCGGGGGATGACATCGAGAAAGCTACGGATCTCGCACGTCGCATGGTGTGTGAGTGGGGCATGAGCGACCGTCTGGGCCCGATGACTTTCGGCAAAAAAGAGGAACAGATCTTTCTCGGACGTGACTTTACCCAGATGAAAGACTATTCCGAGCAAACTGCCATCGAGATTGATACTGAGGTCCGCCGTATCATTATGGATGCCTACGAACAGGCTAAGGATCTTTTACGGTTAAATCTGACCGTGCTGCACAAAATGGCTGAGATCTTACTTGAAAAAGAAGTCCTGGACGGAATGGAGATCGACGACATCATTAAACGCTTTGGTGATGAACATACGGTAGTGGACGATTCGCAGCCTGCGGCTGAGGCGGTTTCTTAGTTGCCCGTGCAGTGCCTATCCCCTACCACCATCGGTCTTCCTTCTGAGAAAGGCTGATGGTGCGGATCTTCATGCGGCTGGCGTCACCAGGCCGTGACGGGTCCTGACCAGAGTTTGATGTCACACGCAGAATCAGCCCTCAGCGCCCTATTTTTTTCTGGCTAGCCACGCCTGGTTGACGGCTGATCACTGACCAGCGACCATGAAAGACCTGTTCACTCAGATCCGCTGGCAGGATCTATTTGATATTACCCTGATTGCCTGCGGGGTATACTGGATCATCCATCTGATTCGCGGCACCCGAGCCGTACAGATGCTGCTGGGGCTGGTGGTGCTGTTCTTGGCCTACCTGACCTCGCAGTATTTTGAACTGTACACATTAAACTGGGTGTTGGACAACTTTCTCAGTTCGATCTTGCTAGTCATAGTTGTCCTGTTTCAGAATGATATCCGTCGAGCGCTGACCGAGGTGGGCCGCGGCTCGTTGTTCGGGGTCGGTGACCGGGCTGCGTATGGCCCGATGCTTGAGGAGGTGACGAAAGCGGCGGTCGCGCTTGCCGGCAAACGTGTCGGAGCCCTGATCGTGTTGGAAAGAGCGATCGGGCTGAACGAATACATCGATGTCGGTATCCGGCTCGAAGCCCGGGTGAGTAAAGAACTGCTCTGTAGTATCTTTCCACCGGCGGCACCGTTGCATGATGGAGCGGTCGTGATCCAGCGCGGACGCATTGCCGCGGCGGGTTGTTTCTTGCCGCTGACGACTAATCCTAATGTGAGCAAGATGTTAGGCACCCGCCACCGCGCTGCGATTGGGCTGACCGAAGAGACCGATGCGGTGGTGGTGGTGGTTTCGGAAGAGGAAGGCACGATTTCTCTGGTGCGAGAAGGTCGCCTGACGCGTGACATCGACGTTGGGGCGCTCCATACGGCGCTCCAACAGTTGTTTACCCATGAGATGGGGTAGGAAAAAGCTTAAAACGCTGGTTTTTCGCAATGGCATGCTCAAGGTTTTTTCCTTGGCGTTTGCCTGCGGGCTGTGGCTATTGGTGAATGCGGGAGAGCGTGACACTGAGAAAACGCTCGTGGTGCCGATCGAACTCGGCAACTTGCCCCCGCAACTCGTCCTGGTCGGGAACCAAGTTGACGCAGTTGATCTGCGGATCAGGGGGCCGCGCACCCTGCTGGGCCGATTCCATCCCAAGAAGATTACCCTGAACCTCAGCGGCGTACGACCGGGTCCCGCCTCATTTCGTGTGAGCGCTGACCTCCTGAAGCTGCCGCGCGGGGTCAAAATCGAACGAATCAGTCCGTCGCAGATCAACCTGGAGATCGCTGCTATCATCACACGGACAATCCCGGTGCGGCCTATTGTGGTCGGGACGCCGCCGCATGGGTATATGCTGAAAGAAGTGGAGATCGCTCCTAATGCAGTGGAAGTGGTTGGTCCAGCTCCGCAGATCGAAAAGATGGAAACGGTAACGACCGCCCCTGTCGATGTCAGTCTTTTCACCCAATCACAAACCCAAGAGCTCTCCCTCCGTGGGCTCGAAGGAGACCAGATTACTGCGAGCGTGGACCGGGTCCGAGCGCGGCTCGAAATTCAAGAAGTGATGGTCACGCAAGAGTTTCGCCGGGTGCGGATCGAGATCAAAAATGCGGCCTATCGCGCCGTCTCCGCGCCCGCGCGCGTCGATGTGGCGGTCAGAGGTCCCCAGCGACTGGTCGAACAGCTCAAGCTGTGGGACGGAGAAATTTTCGTCGATGCGACCGGGCAAGAGCCCGGCACGATCACGCTGCCGATCAATGTGCTGCTCCCGCCGGGGATTGATCTCGTCTCGCAGGATCCGGCCGAGGTCGAACTCACCTTGAAGTCAGATGAGCAGAAGAAAGCGCCGCCGAAACAAACTCCAGAAAAGAAGAAGCGGGGAGGAGGTCGGTCATGAAGGGCAATGGAGAACGACGCGAACGATTGTTTGGCACTGACGGTATCCGTGGAGTAGCGAACATCGAACCCATGACCGCGGAGACGGCTCTGCGCGTAGGCCGCGCGCTGGCCTATGTCTTTCGCCACCGTCCAGGACGCCACAAGATCTTGATCGGGAAGGACACGCGGCTCTCGGGTTACATGCTGGAGACCGCTCTCGCTTCCGGCATCTGCTCGATGGGAGTCGATGTGCTGCTGGTCGGACCGGTCCCGACCCCAGGGATTGCCTTCCTCACTCGCAGTATGCGGGCTGATGCTGGAGTGGTGATCTCGGCGTCTCATAACCCATTCCAGGATAACGGGGTAAAAGTGTTCTCGCGGGAAGGCTTCAAGCTGCCCGATGAGGTTGAGGATGAGATCGAGTCTCTCGTCCTGGATCAAACCATTGACCATCTGCGGCCGACGGCGACAGCCATCGGCAAGGCTTTTCGTGTGGATGATGCGCTCGGTCGTTACAACGTGTTTGTCAAGAACGCGTTTCCCCGGCACCTCACCCTGGAGGGCCTCAACGTGGTGATCGACTGTGCGCATGGGGCGGCGTACAAGGTTGCGCCTGAAGTGCTGGAGGAATTGGGTGCCCGTGTCACCGCCCGTGGCGTGGATCCGGATGGGGAGAATATCAACCGGGATTGTGGCGCACTCTATCCGCAGCACGTCCAGCGCTTGGTGCGCGAAACCGGGGCGCAGATCGGGGTCGCGCTCGATGGCGATGCGGACCGTGTCATCCTGGTCGATGAGACCGGTGAGGTCATTGATGGGGATGTGGTTATGGCGATTGCCGCGAGCGAGATGCTGCGCACCGGCACGTTACGCCAGGAGGTTCTGGTAGGCACGGTCATGAGTAATCTCGGGCTGGAAGTCGCGCTCCGGCGGCTGGGCGGACGATTGCTACGCGCGCCGGTGGGAGACCGCTACGTGGTCGAAGAGATGCTCCGCGGTGGGTATAACTTGGGCGGTGAGCAATCCGGGCACGTGGTCTTTCTAGACGTCAATACCACGGGCGATGGCCTGGTCACACTGCTGGCGCTGTTAGCCATTATGCTAGAGCGTCAGCGTCCACTCTCCGAACTCAAAAAGGTGATGCAACACTACCCGCAGGTGCTGATTAATGTCAAGGTGCGTGAGCGGCGCGATTTGGCGACTATCGACGCGGTCGCAAGAACCATGAGGCGAGTGGAGCACGCGCTGGGTGAAAAAGGCCGCTTGCTGGTGCGTTTCTCCGGCACTGAGCCTTTGGTGCGTGTGATGGTTGAGGGAGAAGACGAACGGGTCGTGCGCGCGTATGGGGAAGAGGTCGCAGAGGTTGTGCGTAAGCATCTAGGCGCAGACCCAGCTTCTTGACGCGTGCTGATGTCGGCTGATGATAGGGGTTGATCAACGAATTCCGTAATGTGGTCAGGTAGAACAGGCTTCCAGCCTGTTGCCAAGCACGGGCTAGAAGCCCGTGCCACCAAGAACGGGCAGGACTCAGCCTTGCTCCTACGGTTCAACAAGAACAGCCCTTTCGTTGTCTTCTGTCAGTGGAGGTGAAAACCGCGACAAGTACCTAGTCACTGCTCAAGAGATGCGCGAGCTCGACCGGCTCACTATCGAAGCCTATGGCACGCCCGGCCACGTGCTAATGGAACGAGCCGGGGCGGGTGCCACCGAGGCTCTGCTCCAGGAATTTCCTCATGTCCGTCAGGCGCCGGTGGTGATTGTTGCCGGCAAAGGCAACAATGGTGGGGACGGATTCGTTATTGCCCGTCTGCTAAGAAAACAGGGTGT
>JACQEL010000874.1 GCA_016200595.1 Deltaproteobacteria bacterium | reverse complement strand
TGACTTCTGCCACTTGCTTCAACAGTAAGGCGTGCGGACACCACGAGCAGCTTCTGGGCGAGTGCCCATGCACTCCACAGAGCAGTCGCTCGCTCTACGGGATCTTCAATCACATTCACTACATAGCCAAGATTGACGATGTCGGCAGGAGTGCGCCCGTTCTGTGGGGAATATGCCGGATCCCATCCTTCACAGCGAATTCCACGACTCTGCAAGAGGCGGAGATCATCTCCTCGTCCACATCCATAGTCGAACACTGAGGTCTCTTGGGTAATCAACCCATCCTCAAGAGCGATACGGATCGGACGAGATGGCTCAGTGCGGTTTATCGCGGTTCGGTGGCGCGCAATGGACAAGGCAGTCATGGAATTAAACACGTACTAAGGAGAGAGTTCCCATCAACGTACAGTTACCGCTCCTGATGATCTCTGGTAAACAAAGTCGCTCATAGTGGCGAGCAGCATCGTGTAGATGCATTTATGCACCAGGGCCTTGGTGCGCAAGCGCATCCTACAGGACTTATACCGGAGACAGGCGTGCTCTCATACATGAGATGGTGGTGGCTCAATGGCTTCAGCAAGACACGCCGAACGGTAAAGGAACCGGCTCTTCATGAGGAAGCGTATGCCTCTCAGGTGGCTTGAGTTATTTGCTGGACAAACTCTGCATGCTCACGGCTTGCTATACCTTCCCCGAGTGTTTTCAGGACTGCGGCTAAGTCTCCCCGTAGCATGGCCATCGCATCGAGCCAGAGACCAGGAAAGGTTTCGCTCTTGTATATCTCCGCCTCACCCGGAGGTAAGCGTTCGTAGCGGCCGTCACGCAAGACAAACCAATCAATTGCGTTGTCTACTGTCCGCCAGACGATGTACTCACGAACACCATGGCGGCGATAGACATCTAACTTTTGATGCAGGTCATAGGCAACACTACTGGAAGCCACCTCGGCCACCAACTCGGGAGGGCCTTCGATAAAGCCATCGGCAGCAACGCGGGACTGACCGTTCGTAGTGAGACGAAGGAGCATGTCGGGTTGTGGCTCATTGTCTAAATCTAAACGAACTGTCGCGTTATCGCTCGCCTCAATCCCCCGTGTCGAGGCAGTATAGACTCCTATCCAGGTACTTAAAGCGCTGTGTTCGAGACCATGTCCTTTATGGCGAACAGGGGAAGGCATGTAGACAACTCCTGCGATGAGCTCGGCCTTTTTGAGATGAGGCATTGCTTCATAGCGACGCTCAAACTCCGGGCGTGTCAGTTGGTCGCCATTTTCCAGCGGAGGAATTTCTTGAATCAACGCCGAAGATTTAGGCGATGTAGGCTGAGATGAGATAGACATGGGAAAAGCTTCTCTCTCTGGGAGCGTACTCTCTTTCTTGCACTCTCCCTGCTCAATCTTGGTGATAACCTTATGAATTGCTGTTTTCAAGCTCTGGTTAGTTTTGGCTTGGACGCTCAAGACGAACCTTCCAGAGCGCGAACGCAGTGCTGAAGGGCGGTTACTGTCTCACGGATTTCTTCTTGGCCGACAACCGGACGAAGATAGTCCCTGCTCCTGACATGGAGCAGGGAAGACCTTCGAGCGTAGCCTTTGACTTGTCCCTTCAACCGCCTAGTGGTATTCCTTCCTGGACGAACTAACGGAGGCGGTGCCGATGTCAGCAAATAACGCAAGTAAGAAAACAGCTCGCGAAGCCTGGGTTGCCATTCCGAGCGAAGCGGAAGTCCGCGCGCACCTGCCGCAGGGAAGGGTGTATCCTTACGATTTCGGTTTCCTCCCGGCCATGGGACGGCTGCTGCGCACGCATCCGCGAATTGGCAGAGCCTTCCAGACCCTGATGAACGAGATCATGTGGACTCCCGAAAGCTGCTTGAGCCGCGGTGAGCGTGAGATGATCGCCGCAGTCGCGGCGGCGGCGCAGGACTGCCATTATTGAACCCAATCGCACGCAGAGTTTCTGCGCGTCGAGCATGGCGATCCTATCCTGGTTGAAGCGATCAAACACAAACGCTGGCAAGAAGTGCCTACCCTCTCTCCACGTGACCGTGCGCTGTGTACACTCGCAGAGAAACTCAGTGCCACCCCAACCCGTATGGTCGAGCAAGACTGGCAACCGCTACGCGACCTGGGATTCGATGACCAAGCCTGCCTCGAAGTCGCGCATGTGGTTGGAGTCTTTAACTACTTGACCCGCTTGGCTGATGGCTTTGGGCTGCGACTTGATACACCCACGCACGCAGCCTCAGAGAGCGGCATGGCGTTGAAACGGCCAGAGTAGAAGCGAGCTTGAGGGTTGCCGAAGCAAAGTGCGGATGGCCGTCTTGACGTCCGTCCCTGAGTCTGGCTTAGGTGGTGGGCCGCTTGGGGAGCGGTATAAAGGAGGACTGCATGGCTTCGCCTTCGGCTCATCCACAACCGACGAACTACACTTCTACTCCGGCTGCGACGACCTTACCGTTGCGTGAGTACTGCCCGCGGCGTTTCATCCTGGTCGGGCTGTGCTTTCTCAGTACCTTCGTCTGCTACATTGATCGCGTCAACATGTCGGTGGCGATTATCCCCATGGCGGAAGAGTTTAAGTGGGATCAAACCACCAAGGGAATCGTTCTCTCTTCGTTTTTTTATGGGTATCTAGCCACGCAGGT
>JACQEL010000873.1 GCA_016200595.1 Deltaproteobacteria bacterium | reverse complement strand
ATAAGCAGCAGTCGGCTGTTGCGTTGCAGTCGGTACATCCACTGCATAGGTGCATCCTTACCTGATTGATAATATGTGTGGTTCCTGAACATGCCCGACCCTGACCCGTCTGGCAAGCGCCTCAGCTGGAGAACAGAGATTCTTGCTCTTCACGACGGAAAACCTGCACTTCTTCGGGGTACAGTCCCCCCTCGGGAATATCCTTCAACGGTGTGCCATCGCGGAGCCGTCCTTCTAGGACCTCACGGTAATTGCAGACCAGATAGCGGTGTCCATCACGCGGCTTGCTGGGAATGCGTGACTGCTCGACGCGGTTCTCCCCTTTGGCCTCTGGCCCAATGAGACGGATGACGTAGCGTTTTTTCATCAGCCCTTTCAGGGCGCGGATGACCGAGGCGCGGGACAAGCCGGTCATTTCTGACACCTCTGCATAACCAGCAGTGATGAGTGGTGTGTGGCGGAGGCCGATGGAGTGACGCCACAAGGCGCGGTAGACTTTCCACTCCCGCGGATCCATAAGTTTATTGAGATCGTCTTCCAATAAGTAGTCGGGCAGCCGTGGCGAAGGCTGCCAGGTAGAACGCCGAGTGAGCCGTATCTGGATGTCTGTCCCTTCGGCTGGGGTCGCAGAGTCGGGGGGAGGGGGAGCGTCCTTTTTTGGTGTTAGTTCCTTCATTTGCTCCTGCCCGGCAATATTCGACTATACTCAATTTATGCTAATTGCAACCCCCGGGTTGGCTATGCAACCCGTACTCCTACGCGTACACTGTAGCGCCTGTGTGAGGAGTAGCAGACATGCAAGTGCGCGCGATCACCATTGGTCTGGACCCAGGCTTCCCGTTGAAGCAACAGGCGATAGCAGCCGCGGGCCGGTTTGCCGCTCGTAGCCGTGTGGCGTGTGCGGAGGCTGGGGTGCCGGTCCAAACGGTCCGCTTGGCGACGCCTCCATTTCCCCTGTACCTGGGAAAACGGACAGAAGCGGAAATCCTGCGATTTGCTGTGGAGATCGAGGCCTGTTGCCGTGAGCATGGTATCGATTATTGCTCGCTAGGACCCGTCAACTTGCAGAGAGCGGCAGAGAGTCACCTCCTCGCTCTCGTCCCGGCGCTCATTGCCCACACCGAAGCGGTGTTTGTCAGCGCTATCTTAGGAGAACCGGGTAACCCGGTATCGCCTGCAGCCGCGCGCGCGAGCGCCCGAACGATTCGCGAGATTGCGCGTCTTACTCCTCTGGGCTTTGGCAATTTGCGTTTTGCCGCGCTGGTGAATTGCCCGCCGCACATCCCGTTTTTCCCCGCCGCCTTTCACGCTGGGGAGCCGGCGTGGACCTTGGCGCTGCAAGCCGCTGATGTAGTCGCCGCAGCATGTCAGCCTGGCCTGGATCTGACAGAAGTACGCGTGGCTCTCCGCCGGGAATTGGAGAGTCGTATCCTGCCTCTCCAGCAGCTGCTGCAGCAGTCGGCGGGACCAGAGTTTATCTTCCGTGGGGTTGACCTTTCGCCGGCTCCGGGACCCACGCCTGAAGCGAGCATCGCCTATGCACTTGAGCGTCTGGGGTTGGGCCGGTTTGGTGAGCCTGGGACGTTAACTGCTGCGGCCTGCATTACCGCGGCGCTGAAGGAGACCTCGTTGCATACCTGTGGATACTGCGGGTTGATGTTGCCCGTGCTAGAGGATGTAGGTCTGGCCGAGCGCAATGCTCAGGGATTGCTGCGTCTTTCCAGTTTGCTGGCTTACTCGGCAGTGTGCGGCACCGGCCTGGATACGATTCCGTTACCTGGCGACGTGAGTGAGGCGCAACTGACGGCTTTGCTGCTTGATGTTGCTACTCTCGGGTGGAAACTTGGCAAACCCCTCTCTGCCCGCCTCTTTCCCATTCCTGGCAAACAAGCGGGGGAGCGGACGGAGTTTGACTTTGCCTACTTTGTGAATACCACGGTCATGGCAGTCGCATAGGCAGAGAAGTGAAGGAGTGCGAGGGGCAACTATGGAGAATTCGGGTTCGCCGTTTGGTAATCTTCGATAAAGGCGTTGACTGCACGGACAATGAGAGAGTCGATGTCACTGAGCTTGGCTGGGGAAACTGAGCCGACCTGCGAAAGGCTCCAGGTGGTCCCCCAAGTCACTATCCCAGAATCGCGGAATAACAGCACCAGTTGCAACAGTTGCAAGGAGAGCGCGTAGCTATACAAGCCGGCTTCATTCTTGGAGGTGCCCAGATGGATATAGAGCGCATTTTCGGCGTGCGGTTCTACAGGGATACGAGCTTGCTGGAGCTGCTGTTCGACCGCGGCCTTGATCTGGGCGCGGTCAAGTCCATCGTTGGTTATATCTGTCGCCAGGTTTTCCACCACGACCTGGACTGCTCCCAGTCCTTGCAGGCTGGCCTGTTCGAAGACATCTCCAGCGGCGAACGCGTGGGTACTCGCCCACAGCGACACAATCAGACTTAATGTCACACTCCACCATTTCATTATGAGTCTCCTCGTCAGTCCTCGCTATTTTTAGCGTAAGTTTCTCTCCGACGAAATATGGGGGACTGTAGACGTAGAAGAAGGGATCTATACGTGTTCGACCCGGCAGAGAATCAACCTGACAGCATTTTCACTCGGGCCACGCAGTGGTGTTCCACTTGGGGGTACGTTATCGCCTGGGGGGCGGTGATTTTTACTTTATCTGCTCAGTCCGACTTAAGCCTACCCCCCGCGCTCCCTCCATCCTCCGATAAAGTGGCTCATTTCTTAGTGTACGGAGTTTTGGGGTGGCTATGGGCACGCGCGATCAGGCTCAGGTGTCCCCAATGGGCGACTATGCTCGTCCTGCTGTCTACTCTGGCTTTCACGGGACTCTATGGATTGAGTGACGAATGGCATCAAATGTACGTGCCTGGACGGTCCCCTGATTTATACGATGCCTTAGCCGACCTGTGTGGCGGTACCGTTGGCGGAGCTGCTCTCCTCCTGTGGCTGCGGTTCAGAGAAGGGACCGGGGCAGGAGCCAGAGAAAGGGACCTGGCACGACTTCCAGATCCCTTTGATCCTGCTGCTTAACTGGCCTGCCAGGGCAAGGGCATATGCTGATTGTCCGCGGTGCAGACGCGGACCGGTGCCTGTCCTAGGGCGGCGATTAAGAACATCTCTTCCGTGCCAGTGTTGAGGATCTGGTGGATGGCGTCAGAGGGAATCTGCAGGGTCGAGTTGGGGCCGAAGTCAAGATCTACACCTTCGATCGTGATTCGGCCTGAACCACGCAGAATTAAGATCGCTTCTTCACACGCGTGCCGATGCACCGGGGTTCCAGCACCCGGAGCAATCGTTTGCATCCACATTTCCAGTGTTTTCATGCCGTGTTCAGGTCCAGCCACAGTTTGGTGTTCCAGTCCAGGAATCTGAAACCGAGGGAGCGTATCATTGCGCACAACTGGCATAGGCATAGAGTTCTCCTTTTCGTGTGAAGATTGTTACCTTGGCAGATTATACCCCGAGATTGTAGAACCGCACAGCGTTCTCGCCTAGCACTTTGCGTTGGGCTTCGGCGGACAGGGGAGCAAGCCGCTCTTTCATTTCGGTTACCACACCGAATGAGGCATCGACATGAGGATAGTCGGAAGCCCAGACAAAGTATTCGGCACCGATATGCTCAACTACGGGCGCAGTCAAGGTCTCGTCGGGGTCGGCCGAGACCAGGCACTGCCGGTAAAAGTACTCACTCGGGTTCATCTTGAGGGGCGAGTAGGTTGCCATCACCCGGTATTTGTGGTCCATGCGATCGAGCCAGGCGGAAATCCAGTTGGCGCCGGATTCCAGCACGGTGCATTTGAGCCGTGGGTATTTCTCGAACATGCCCCAGGCGAGCATCTGGGTGAACGCCGCCATGACGTCGATCGCCAGGAAGGTAAAACCGAAGAGGCGGTCACGCAGGTCACGGTGAAACCAGCCTTGAAACGCTGGCTGGTCGCGTACCACGACATGAAAGCCGACTGGCATCTCCAGCTCCTGGACGGTTTCCCAGAAACGCGTGAAGGCTGGATCGTCGAAATGTTTCCCGCTGCGTGCTGCCATATCCGGCGAAAGATACACGCCGATGCAGCCGTCCTTTCTGGCGCGGATCGTCTCCTCGACTGCGCCTTCTGGGTCTAATAGCGAGATATGAGCAACCGCGTATAAGCGCTGGGGATTCGCGCGGCAGAAATCTGCTAACCAGCGATTGTACGCCCTGGCATATGCAGTAGCCAGCTTGGCATCCTTGACCATACCCTCCCAACAAATGCCAATGGTGGGATAGAGCAAAGCGATATCGATGCCTTCTTCATCCATGACCTGAAGCCGAGCTTGAGGATTATAACTACCGGGCGGGCAGCCATCCGCGTACGTCATCTTACCATTGGCGTGCAAAGCTTCTGGGTCCATACCGATCCCACCCAGGACACCGAGATGGCCACGCACCAACTGCAGCGGTTTATTGTCTATCAACAGGTTTTCGTAGCCTTCATCGTCATAGGCGATGCGAATGGCACGGTCGCGATACTGCGGGTCAATGTATTTCAGCCAGGTGTCAGCCGGTTCCAGCACATGCCCGTCGGCATCGACGACTGGTCCCTTTTGCGTAGTGGCCATAAGGGGTCTCCTTTATCCTCAGGTGAACAGCGCTGTTTTTCTTTAGCAAGGGATACGGCGAAACTCTAGCACGCCGATGCTGGCTCGACCTCGGTCGCGATGTTTGCCACAATGCAGAGACGTTGCCGTTCCATGAGAACAGAAAGGGGGTCGGCGATGAAAGGACATGCCCGTCAATTGATGACCGTCAGAGTGGTCATAGCTGCGCCAGAGACCTCTCTGGCTGAGGCCGCCCGCCTGCTTGCCGGGGTTGAAATCAGTGGTTTGCCCATTGTAGACACGGAAGGACAGGTCATTGGTATAGTAACAGAAAGCGATATTCTCGAAGCGCTCTTAGGTCAAGCGGCGGTAGAGACACCCATCCAGACCTTGATGACGACGCATGTGGTGACCGTCGATGAATTCATGCCCGCGGATAGCGTCATCCGGCTCCTGCGCGAAAAACGCTTTCATCATCTCCCGGTGACGCGCCAAGGAACAGTGGTAGGCTTGATTACTCCCCAGGATGTACTCCGTCACTTCGTTGAGCACGAACTGCCAGCGCCCCCTGAAGCAGCGTGATGGGCAGGGTCACTCAGGGCCAATCTTTACATCTGCCGAGTGGACGCCAAGAATCCGATAGGGGCGTTGGTCTGGCCATCAAGGGCGAGATCTGCCAGGATCTCGCCCAGCACGCAGGCGAATTTGAACCCGTGTCCAGAGAGCCCGGCCACGAAAGCAACTTGCGGATACTGGGGGTGACGGTCAACAATAAAATGCCCATCCGGGCTCATCGTATACAGACACACCACGTGCTTGCGCAGAGTGCGCGATACGTCCGGCAAATACTCCTGAAGAAAATTTTCTACTCGCTGGCGATCCTGCGGATCAATCGCACGGTCCACTGCCAATGGATCGCTGACTGCTTGCCCGCCGGAGTGCTCGGCGACCTTTAGGCCGAAGTGGTCGATTTGTGGGTAGCCATAAAAGACCCCCGCCGGCGTTTCATGGAGAAAAATCGGACACCCTTGTGCCGTGCTATAGACCGGGGACGCCTCATACCAGAACAGCGACTTGCGGCGTACGTCAAACCGGATGCGCAACTCGCCCAGCAGCTCAGGAGCCCACGCGCCCGGGGTAACAATCAAGCGCGCCGCGACGTACTGATCTTTGTCTGTGGTTACTCTTACGCCTGAGCCCTCAGCGCGCCAACTGAGCACGGTTTCGTCGCTGCGCAGCTCTGCACCGAGCTTCGTTGCTTCCTGCGCATAGGCCAGCACGCAGGCCTCGACTTTCAAGTAGCCAGCGCAGCGTTCAAGGACTGCGGTCATCGAGTCGTGCACCTGGAAGCCTGGGAAGCGCCGTTCGACTTCACGAGCAGTCAGTTCTTCCACTTCGAGCGTATGTTCTTGCGCGCTCCTCAGCACTCCCGGCACTACCTCGCCGCCGGGATAACCGATCTGCAATAATCCGGTTTCGTGATACAGTTGCTGCCCGCAGCGTTCGGCCAGCTCGGCCCACAGTTGATACGCGCGCCGGAGCAGCGGCACGTAGTTCGGGTGTTCGAAATACGCCAAACGGATAATGCGCGTATCCCCATGCGAACTGCCGCGATCATGCCCTGGCGGAAAACGGTCGATTCCGAGCGCACGCACACCGCGAGCGGCCAGATGATACAGCGTGGCGCTGCCCACTCCTCCGGTGCCAATGACGAGACAATCGTACTGTCTCATGTATCCTCCTCCTGAACCGGGTAAGCCTGATGAAACAACTGCTGGCACTCTTCGCAAAACATCTTGTTTCACTGACTGCTGGCAAGACGATAGACCAATGCCGCGGTGGTAATGTCCTCCACCGCCATCCCCAGCGACTTGAATACCGTGGTCTCTTCTGCTCTAGGCAGAACTTTGCCCGCCAGGGCTTCCCCGATTTCCGCATAGATCTGTGCCCCAGAGAGAATGACATCGCCCGATTCCTGTAGGGCGCCCTGGCGCGAATCGACAAACAGGACTTGCTGCATAGCCTCATCGTCTAATTCCCGCCAGTCCGGACGCGGTGCCCCGACCGCATTGACATGAGCCCCAGGCTTTACCCAAGCCCCTTGGAGGATCGCTGCGCGCGCGCTGGTAGCGGTGACGACCACGTCGGCATCTCTCACCGCTTCTTCTGCAGAGTGTGTCTGACGACCGCCGATCTCCGCGGCAAACCGTTGGGCGTGCGCCGGCGTGCGACTCCACACGCGCACCTCGGTGAACTCGCGCACGAGGCGCAAGGCCTCGACATGACTATGGGCTTGCACGCCGCTGCCGAGAATTGCCAGTACGCGTGCCTGAGGAGAAGCGAGCAGTTTGGTCGCGGCAGCCGAGACAGCCGCCGTGCGCATTTCCGTGATCAGCCGTCCGTCCAGTATCGCCAGCGGTGCTCCAGTCTCGGGGTCCATCAGGAAAATTGTGGCCATATGCGTCGGGAGACCGCGCTCCGCGTTAGCAGGATAAAAAGAGACAATCTTCACTCCGAGCCCTTCGGCGAGCGCGGGCATGAGAAAAAAGAAGCCTCCAGGCGGGTCCACCGTGATACCCGATCGCACCGGCTGCACGACCTTTCCTGCCGAAAAGGCCATCAGCGCTCGTTCCATAGCAGGAATGAGATCTTCCATGCGGAGGAGCGCACGGATCTGCGGCTCAGCCAAATTCAGCGTCATGCCCTCTTTCTTCCTTAGTCTGCGGACCAGTAGACAAGCCGGATGCCTGCTCTGGGGCGGGCAGGCTCGTTTTCTTGTTCACTGCAACTCTTCAAGGTTCAATACGTCGCTACAGTGCTGAACACAGGCGGGCATGGTCTCATGCCTGGCGCGCATTGCCGCCGCGGCTTGCTGCGCGGCCTGTACAGATTCCTGATACCGCTGGAACTCCGCATTGTAGTTCTCTTCGGCCTGCCATTCACGGTGCGTTGCCGTACCTGCCTGCGCTGTCGCTTGCTCGTACTTTTGCACGCTCCGGACCGCTTTCTCGGGTGGCACCTGAGAGCGCTCCTGCGTTTGTTGCCATTTTTGCCAGGTCGCAGTCCGCTTCTGCTTAGCCCGGTACTGCGCATCGCTCTTGCGTGTGACCTTCGCCTGCCGTTTTTGCATGCGGGCAGCCTGGCGGCGGGCGACCTTGCAGAGATTCTGGAGTTCCCGGCATTCTGCCGCGTCACCCGAGGGGGCAGGAGTAACAGGCTCAGCCTGGCTCCTCATGGGCAAGAATAAGAGCAGCCCTCCCAGGCAGATAAGGAGCAAGCGGGTCATACGAGTCCTCCCTTGGGAAATGCGAGCGTTCGAAGGGAAGGAGTAGCACGATCGGGTCTTACTGCCAAATTAAGCTCTCCAGGTCAATAGGGCTCATTCTGCGGGCAGTGGGGGAGAAAGGGACTAAAGTGCCTATTTCCATTTTACCCCACCGGCGCGGTGAGGACTCACAGGCTAGTAGTCCCAATACTGTCCGGGATTTTTCCTGGCCGGGACCTAGGACTAATGCCTTTGCCCTTTGGAGTGCGGGAGCACCGCTCCCGCTTTGGCTGGGCTGTGCCACGGGCCATACGCCTTGGGCGAACACCCAACGCCCGGGAGCCAAAGCGCCGTCCAGGCCGGCGCACTCCATATCATTGTGCCTCCGACGCGCAGCGCAGTAAATTTATTCCGGACAGTATTGTAGTAGTCCGTCAGTGTAATCCACAAAGAATTGATTTGACGAGAGAAAGAGCAATGGGCAGGGGCGGAATTGAACCGTCGACACGAGGATTTTCAGTCCTCTGCTCTACCGACTGAGCTACCTGCCCATGAGAGAAAAATCAAAGATT
>JACQEL010000872.1 GCA_016200595.1 Deltaproteobacteria bacterium | reverse complement strand
AGGGAGGGTATCTCAAGCACTTTGAAGGATTTCACGTTCCCATGCAGGAAAACCGGGCGCGGTACGAAGAGGCGCTGGAGATCATTGAACGGGCATGGACCCAGGAGCGCTTTTCATATGAGGGCCGATTCTGGCAAATTCCTGAACTCTCCCTGTCTCCCAGGCCTGTACAAAAGCCTCGCCCGCCCATCTACCGGTCTATCGGCAGTCCGGAGGCATTCGCCATTGGTGGCACCAAGGGCCACGGCGCTCTCTTGGTGCCGTGGCTCACCCCCGAAACAGTGCTGAAGAAGGGACTTGAGGACTACCGTGCGGCGCTGCGCACGCACGGCCACCGCGCTATTCCCAGCGTGTTTGTCTTTTTCCTGTTTGTTGACAAAGACTATCGCCAGGCGCTGGCCGAGGCGCGGGAAACCACGGGACGCTACATAGCGGAGGTCGCCAGCGCTTTCCCGCCAGCAATGATAGCGAATCTGCCTCCTGGCGACCCACTTAGAGGCCTCTGGGCAATGCTGGGGTCGATGTCAGACCACTTGGAGGAGCGTACCATCATTGGCACCCCGTGTGATTGCCGCCGACGATTGGCAGAGGTACGGGAGGAGCTAGGCATTGAGCACATGGCCCTCTACCTTCACGCCGGTGCCCGCGACATCACCCGCGCCCGCCAGGGGCTGGAGTTGTTTGCCCAAGAGGTGATGCCGGAATTTCGGTGACGAAGGAGCAAGAATTCAGTAACTTCGCCATTACACGAACACCCGTTATTGTCACCCTGAGCCTTTCGACGGAGCCTGTCCTGAGCATTGTCGAAGCCTGTCCTGAGCGTAGTCGAAGGGGACTCAGGATAAACTCCGCGAAGGGTCTCGTTTTACGCCGAGATTCTTCGCCTTCGGCTGCTCAGAAACAAAACCTTCGACCCGTACCGGTCACGTGTGGCAGCCCGTCATTCCGGGCGAGCTCCGCGAGACCCGGAAGCCAGGAGCAAAAGACTGGATTCCCGCCTACGCGGGAATGACGAACCGGGAGAAGCCCACTGTTTCTGCCTCCACGCTTAGCGCCCGCGCTATGGGGGACTCAGAATGGCAGTTCCATCGGTGGCGTAGTGATCTCGCTTCATTCCTAAAGGAGGGCAACGTATGTCAGAAGCAAACAAAGCCATCGTCCGCCGCTACGTTGAGGAACTACTGAACAAAGGTAACCTGGCAGCCGCAGATGAAATCCTCACTATTGACTTCGTCTTTCACGGCCCCTCCGCCCCCGAAAGTATTCGCGGCCGTGAGGGGTTCAAACAACTCGTGACTACACTCCGTACTGCCTTCCCCAACCTTCGTTTTACGATGGAGGAGGAGATAGCCGAAGGAGATAAGGTCGTGGGCTGCTTCACGATTCGCGGCACCCAGCGAGGAGAGTTGTTCGGCATTCCACCGAGTGGTAAGCAGTTTGTGGTGCGGGGGGTTGATATTTTTCGCATCACCGGCGGTAAGATCCGCGAGATCCGAGCCCTCTTCGATACTCTGGGGCAGATGCAACAGCTCGGTATTGTCTCCCTACCAGGGCAGGCTGGAAGGTATGAGCGTGCCCAGTGACACAGTCACTACCAAAAGCGCGGACTAACCGCGTTAGCCTGGGCAACGTGGCAGAAAGGAGGCGCCATGTACGACGCAAGTATGGGGCCGCTCTTTGCCGCCCTACGTGAGAACTAGGAGGAAACGAACCACCTCTTCGGCACCATTGCCGGGACAGTACCAATTCCCGAGTTCTTCGCGCCGGAGAACATTCAGCGAATCATCAGCGCAGCCTAGCCAGGATCTCTTGTCACACCTCATGTGGCCAGGTGAGCTCTTCGAGGAGAGCTTTGGCTCCTTTCAGGTCCCTAGTGTCAAACCCCTCGGTGAACCAGCCATAGATTTCCGCCAGCACCTGCCGGGCTTCGGCCTTCTTACCTTGCTGCTGCCACAATCTGCTCAAGCTCACCGTCGCCCGCAACTCCAACGACTTTGCCTTCTGGTAGCGGGCAATGTCGATGGCCTTGACAAAGTACGCTTCGGCCTCCGCCTCCGCGTGGGTGCTGGGTGTTGGGTGTTGGGTGTTAGGGACTCCGGACTGCGGACCTCGGACTTCGGACTGTTTTAGCGTCAGCGTTCCTTTCAGCCGGTACAGCTCCGCCGCATAGAACCGCTCCCCAGTTTTGTCCACTGCGTCCAGAGCCTCGGCTAGCACCCTTAAGCCTTCCTTTGGTTGCTCCACTTTCCCGTACGCCTCGGCCAAGAGGGCAAGGTAGTATGGGCGCCACAGCTCTGAGCCTATGGCCCGATAGGCGGCCAGGCCCTGGCGTATCTGCACAATCCCTTCCTCTCCCTGCCCTTGCTCAGCCAACGCCCAGCCACGCAGAATAGTCCCCTTCGCCAACCAGAACGGAAACTCATGCCCGGTACAGAGTGTGATTGCTTCCTCTGCCTGTTCTTGGACTCTCTGCCCTTCCCGGCGGAGCTGGTAGGCGACGGCAGCAAAGAATAGCGCCAACGCCAGGCTGAAAGGATGAGACAACTCCTTGGCCAGGGTAAGCGTCTCGTGAAGCCTTTGCCAAGCCTGGTCCGGATAGCCAAGAAACCACAGGGCAAAAATCGCATAGCTGCGCGAGATTACCCCGGGGTCCTGCCCATAGAGAAAGGCATGGGAGCGGTGCTGTTGGGGGTTGTAGAGGGCAATTCCCTGCTCCAAGTGCGCTCGGGCCGGGGTCAACTCTCCAAGATGGAACAGGGTTGTCCCCAGCGGTCGATGAGTCTCCAGGAGAAGGGCCGAGTCGTGCGCGCGTTGGGCCAAGCTGAGGAGCTGCTCCCCCAGCTCCCGCGCCGTGTGCAACTTCGCCTGTACTAAATAAAATACCCAGAGTCCCCGTAGTGCCGGGAAGAGTTGAGAAGTCTCTCCCACCTGCTGACACAGCTCCCGGGCTCGGGAATAAGTGGATTCCACTTCTGGAGCTGCATAGCCCTTGGTGGTAATGAGCGACGCTCCTAGGGCGATCTGCAGTGTCAGTTCTTGTTGGGTGCGTTCGGGTGTGTTCGGCAAGGTCTTGAGGAGTTCCAACCCTTTGGTGAGATGAAGAATCGCTTCTCGGTGAGCGGAGCGCCGAATGGCATTCTCTCCCGCTTGATGCAGATACTGAATGGCTTTGCCATACTCTCGCCCCCGTGCAAAATGCACTGCCAATTCCGCGGCAATCTCCTGCGTGCGATTGCTATAAGCGCGCTCTAGCCGTTCGCCGATCCCGCGATGCAAAGCCATGCGCTGTCCCGCCGGCACCCGTTGGTAGAGCACTTCTTGATACAAGGCATGGAGGAAGCTGTAGCGGGCCGCTACCGTGCCGTCAGGCCACTCACTGACTCCGTTTGCCCGCAGAAATTGCTCGCGCCGCACGAACCCGGTACAGTATCCCTCGACCTCGCCCGTCGCAGTCTCAAGTCCCGCCGCCACCGCCGCGGCGGAGAAGTCGGCTCCCACTATACTCGCCACCTCCAGCCGGCGTTGTTCTTCTGGACTTAACCGGTCGATCTGGTTCTCGATCATTTGCTGGATGCTCTCGGGAACCTCGACTTGTATCCTTTCTAGGGATTCTGGCAGTTCTCCCTGGGCAAGCAGGTAATTGACGACGTTAACCATGAATAGGGGATTGCCGTCTGTGCGGCGGTGGATACCGCAGGCCAGCTTTTGCCGGGATGGTTCGCGAACCGCTCCTACGCCGAGTCTCACAGTCAGATACTCAGCTACATGGGCTTCTGTCAAAAATCCCAGCCGCTGTTCCTCGCACTGCTGGTGCAGGTGTAACTCCTGCTTGACCGCACGCAGTGGGTGCCCAGTCCCTAACATTTCCACCGGTCTGTAAGTGCCAATCACCAGGAGCCGCATGGGGTCTTGGCGCCGCGCCAAGACCGAGAGTAATTCTAGAGTGGACACATCGCTCCAGTGGAGATCCTCCAGCACTAGCACCAGGGGATGCTCGGCTGTCAGGGCTGCGAGCGCCTCAGCCAGCTCTCGGAGCATTCGCTCACGGGTCGCGCCCTGCACCTCCCGCTGGAGTTGTTCCCGCTCTGCCGCAGTCAGCAGCGCTGGCAGCTGCGTCAACCACAGGGGGGCATGTTGGCGGAGAAGGGCAACCAGACGCCTCCCGCTCGGTTCTCGACCCAGCCGGCCCAAAGCCTCAAGAACCGGCATGTAGGCTTCGCCCGCTCCGTACTGTTCGATGCACTGCCCTCGGCCAATCCAGAGAGAAGGTGTGAGGGGTTGGGGGCTGGAATCGCAAGTGCTGAGTGCTGAGTGCTGAGTGCTGAGAAAGATATGCTGCCCCTTGAACCTTGAACCTTGAACGTGTTCTGACGTTAGCCCCTGAACCCCAGGTGCGAGACTCTCAAGGAACGCTTCGACGACCGTCGTCTTGCCAATCCCCGGCTCGCCTGTGACGAACACGATCTGGCGCTCACCGTGTAGAGCCTTCTCTAACCACCTGTGGAGTTGTGCTAGTTCGGTCTCTCGGCCGACAAGGTGAGTTATCAGTTGCCAATTGTCAGTTGTCAGTTGTTGATGAGAGGCCGCTGAGTTCCGACCACTGGCTACTGGATACTGGCTACTGACTACTTTTCCGATAAACCGATACCCACGCCCGTGCACCGTCTCGATGAACCGTGGCACTCGGGCGTCATCACCCAGTACTTTGCGTACCTCGCGTATGTCTACCGTCAACACTCCCTCACTCACTTGTACGCTGGGCCACACCGCGTCCAGTAAGGCTTCTTTCGTGACCATTTCTCCTGCGTGCTCCACCAAATAGCGCAGCACTGCCAAGGGCTTGCGGCGTACCGGGAGCAACTGGGTCCGGTGCCACAGTTGTTCCCCGATGCGGTCGAGGCAAAAGGAAGCAAAGTAGAAGTAGCGCGCAGACGTCACAGCTTCTATTCCTAGCAAAGATTTAGGGAAAATTTAAGAGAAATTTCAGGACTTTCGTGTCTCTTCCATGTTAGAGAGTTTGTTTCTCCCTCGTCCTGAAAGGAAGGGGTTGGGGGGAGGGTTTTGCACGGAGGACCATTAGGGCAGACCTCCGAGTGAAACGCGCGCAGATACGAAAGGAGGGATCACTATGGCGATGACAGCAACCGAGCGGCAGCAGCATTTCCTGGAGTTGGCCGCAGCCCACGCCGAAGACTTTAAGCCCCGCGTGGCTCAGCACGACCGTGAGAACAGCTTCCCCTTTGAGAATGTTGCAGCAATGAAGACCTCAGGTTACACCAACATGACCGTGCCGGCAGAACTCGGTGGGGGTGGCGCCAACCTCCTAGACCTCGTCCTGGCCCAAGAGCGGCTAGCCCGAGGCGATGGACCGACCGCGGTCGCGATCAACATGCACATATTCAATGTATGGGTACGCGCTGACC
This sequence comes from Deltaproteobacteria bacterium, assembly GCA_016200595.1. Lineage (GTDB taxonomy): Bacteria > Desulfobacterota > Binatia > Bin18 > Bin18 > JACQEL01. The sequence goes on along the minus strand of JACQEL010000872.1, from coordinate 4,476 downwards.
TCTGGCACTTAGGCGATGAGAAACAGCGTCCTTTTCTGGCAGCCAGCGCCCGCGACCGCCTCATCTTGAGCTCAGGCACCAGTGATCCCAGGATGAACACCGTGATCGGCTTTGCTGGGCTCAATGATACCACCCGGCGCGCCGAGAAGGTGGCGGGTGGCTACCAGGTCAACGGCCGCGCCGGCTTCGGCACCCTGTGTGCCTGCGCGGATTTCCTTGAGGAGACCGCCCATTATGACGACCCGCAAAAAGGACCCTTATGCCTGTTCTTTTCCTTACCGGCCAAAACCCCGGGCATTAAGATCCAGAATAACTGGGACAGCTTGAGCATCCGGGCTTCGGCCAGCCACGATATCGTCTGGGAGAATGTCTTTGTGCCTGAGGAGAGTGTGACGGCCCGCCCGGCCCGCACTTGGGATACCTATAATAATGTCTTTGTCTCCTGGTTTATGACGTCAGTTTCGGCCTGCTACTTGGGCATCGCGCAGGCCGCTCGGGACTATGCCTTCAACTGGGTGCGTGACCGGATCCAGCTTCCCTTTGACCGCCCGGTGAGCCACTACCCAGGGAACCAGTTCCTGGCCGCCGAGATGGAGGTAGGGTTACGGGCTGCTCGGGCAACGCTGGTGCAGACCGCAAGCGCACTGAGTGAACCCGCTCTTCGTGCCAATCCTTCGCTCATGGATATTCTGGCCTGCAAGCACTTTGTAACGGAGACCGCCGTCAGCGTGGTAGACAAGGCGATGCGCATAGCAGGCGGTGCAGCCCTCTCTCGCTCGGGTCCACTCGAACAGATGTACCGAGACATCCGGGCGGCCATCATCCACCCCCTCGCGGGATATGATACGCTTGGCCTGCTGGGAAAGCTGGCGTTTGGTATCCCGCCTGACACCATGCCCCGCTGGGTGTGAGGCGAGGACGGATCAGACAGGCGGCCCACTGTGTGGCTCTCAGGTTGTGTCAAGAGAAATTCCGCGAAGGGTCTCGTTTTCCACGAGATTCTTCGCCTGCAGCTCAGAATGACATTCTTGAGAGGCAGCCATTGCAAATACAGATTGCCGCGGTTTTCGTTTGAGCGAGGAGACAGAGCGTTTTCTCCGTCGTAGGCCGGGATAAGGCCGCAGGCCGTTCCCGGCGTGCGCGTCGAGGCCGGAAACGCTCCGCTTATTCCGGCCTCCCTTCTTTCTCTCTCCATGCCAGTGCAAACCGCTGTAGTATAACACGCCTGCTAAGCTCCCCGGCCGGCCAAGTTGCCAATCTCCCGTAAAGTTTTGTTAACCTCCTCAGGCGATGTCAGCAGGCTTGGGGCCAACCGTGCATAGCGGGTGGCGTAAGGGGTTACACTGGCAATGATCCCACGCTCGTGCAGGCGAGCTACCACCTCCTCGGGGCTTAAGCCTTGTATTTCGAAGCAGACAATCCCGGCAGAAAGGTCGTTGGCTCGGGGCGTGTGTAGGGTGACATGTCCCATTTCGGCTAAGCCTTCCTTGAACTGATGATTCAGGGCATGGATCCGCGTAGCGATGCGGGCCTTGCCGATGGTCTGGTGAAACTTAAAGGCCTCACCTAAGGCCCAGCGATGCTCGAAAGAGTGAAACCCCCCTGGCGTCATGACTACCCCGCTTAAAGTCTCTCCCGGCGGAATCCCCTTCATCCAACTCTGATACGCCTCTCCGCTGAAAGAAGGGATGATCGCGTTGGCTACAGGCCAGGCGCGAGGGTGACCCCAGACGACGCCCGTCCCACGCGGACCAAATAACCATTTGTGACAACCGGCGATAAAGAAATCGCACCCCAGGTCCTCCATGCGTACGTCCTCGACCCCCAGTCCGTGTACGCCATCGACGCAGAGCAGCACCTGGTCTGCCTCTGCCCGGCTGGCGTTGACCTTGGCCAGCGCCTCAGCCATGAGACGGATAGGGAGTTTGAGTCCGGTGCTGGAGTGTACCCAGGTAACTGCCACAATCCGGGTTTGCGGGCGAAGCGCCTTCACCAACGTCTCGACAATCTCCTCCTGCGAGACTGTGGCGAGCTGCTGGTACAACGGAATCTGGCGGAGCGCGGCCCCGGTGTGCGCGGCACGCAGTTGGAGCGACATCGCGGTGGAGTAATGGTCATGCGTGGTGGTCAAAATTTCTTGGTCGGCACGCACTCTGAGCCCGCCGTAGAGCAAGCCGAGACCCATGGTCGTGCTATCCGTCAGCGCAATGTCAGTCGGTTGGACGCCGAAGTAGTCCGCGGCAGCGCGTAGTACGGCTCCTTCCAGTCGCTCGCTGTTCTCGTGGAGGTACTCGGCGGGGTTCTCGTCCAGGCCGCGCCGATGGAGGTCGATCGCTTCCCGCACCGGCTGAGGATGGGAGGCGAGGAGGAAACCCGCCATATGAATACGATCGCGTGTCAAGTTGAACTGGGCGCGGATAGTGTCCCAGTTGTCGAGTTCAGAAGGCGCCGTCAGCTCAGCCAGTGCCTGGGGCTCTGGGGAAGGGCTGGCCAGTAGGCCCGTGCTGAGCAACAATCCTGTGCGGACGAGAAAGTCTCTACGGTTCATGTCGTCTCCTCTCGTGCCCGCTGCTGTATCATGTTGGGAGCAGGAAGCAAAGGAAAAGCGGCACAGCACCGCTTCGGGCGCTGTGCCGCCTTGTTTGGTAATGGCCTCTCAGCGGCTGAGCACGCCTGCGGCTTTTGCGACATGCGTTGCAATGGCATCCATCAGCGCTGGGGACAGGCAATCATAAGGTTCTAGGCCGAGCTCCTTCAGTCTCGCCCTGACCGCACTCATGTTGTCGGGATTAGCCCCGGACTCAATAATAGAGGAGACAAAGGCCGCGAATTCCGGCGGCGCCCACCCTTTCTCCGCTGAAAGTTCCGTATGGATAAAATCCAACCCGAAGAACGGATGCTTGTCGTTATCGATGCGTCCGTACAGGTGCACCCCGCACGCTCGGCAAGCGTAGCGTTTGATCACCGCGCTCGGATCCACCACCTGTAACTTATTCTCATTGGCTGTGACCTTGAGGTTGGCGCGGGGGACGACCGCGACCTGCGAGAACAGCGCGCCCGCCGGCTTCCAGCACTTGGTGCACCCACACACGTGGTTATGGGCACACTGGCCTTGAATCGAGACCGCTACCTTCTGGTCCGGGCAGTGACAGACTAACGTACCGCCCGCGAAGTTTGTCGCCGCAGGTTTCGTGCCCTGGTCGACCGCTGGATGGATGGACATTGCTTGGGCCATGGTGAGTTCCCTCCTTTATTTATTGTGCATCCTCCTTGCGGCGGATTGCTCTCTTCCTTCCACCGAAGGAAGAGCCTGCCCGCAAGGAGGTTTTTTCTAATCTTTTCGTAGGGGTCTTTCGCTTTTACGGCGGATTATCCCTCCGTCAGAATTCCTCTTGCGGAAGCGATCAGCGGGCCGCTTTTAACGCAAAGGGGGAGCCCCGGTATGCGTCGTTGACTGCCGGCTGATCGCTAACAGCTTAGTTTGCCACGTTCGACCGCAGCACCCGGCCTGGCAGCGTACCTCGCGCCTCGCCATGAGAAAAGAGGACTTTGCCGTTCACCAGTGTGTGAGCGATGCCGCTCGACTTCTCGATGTAGCGGAGCCCGCCACCGGGAAAGTCATGTACCGCTTCTTGCTTGCCGCAATTGACGGTGGCCGGGTCAAATACCACCAGGTCAGCAATCATCCCCGGCGCAACCGTGCCGCGCAAGGGGACGCCAAAGACTTGGGCTGGCACCGAGGTCAAGCGGCGGATGGCTTCTTCGAGCGATAGCATCTGTTTCTCGCGCACGACGGTGCCCAGCAGGTACGTTGAATAACCCGCCTCACAACGCATGTCCGCGTGCGCTCCACCGTCAGAGAGACCAACCAGCGTCTGCGGATGGGTCAGCATGTCCTTGTTGACCTGGCCAAATTCATAGAGGAACTGCATGTTGAGATTGTCCTCCAAAGCCAAGTCAAAGAATAAATCGAGCGGATCTTTCCGGCGTTCCTGGCTCAGCGTCGCCAGGCTTTTGTCTATTAACCCGCGCAACTCCGGCTTTTCTACCGTAAAGACACTCAGGTAGTCCCACTGGCCGGTGAACATGCGCGGCTGGCGCATCTCTTCCCGGAAAGCCGCGCGGAACTCGGCACTAGCGTAGAGGCGGCGCTGCTCTTCTAGCGGACGGTCGAACACTACTTTCCAGCAATCAAAATTCCCGAAGATGAACGGTCGTTGCAGGCCGAAGCGGGCGCTCTTGTAGTGACAGGGCACCTGGCCCAGGGGGAGATAGCCGCGATCGAAGAGGGGAATGACGCGATTGAGCGCGCCTTTCCAGGCCTCAGGTGGTGCTTCGGGTTTCTGCAGCAACCCCAGCCAGGTGACCGGACGTTCACTCTGCATCAGTAAAAAGGTCAGTAGGTCATATTCATCATCCGAAAGTATGCCGGGACTGCGAGTCAAGGCGATCTCAATGCAGCCGCGCCCCAGTTCT
>JACQEL010000051.1 GCA_016200595.1 Deltaproteobacteria bacterium | reverse complement strand
GGTCGATGCCCTATCCTGGGGAGCCGAGGATTTATCGGCTGCCATTGGCGCTCGACGCAACCGTGATGAACACGGGCAATTCCTCGAAGTCTTCCGCTATGCTCGCATCATGACCTTGCTTGCCGCGACCGCTGCGGGCGTGCAACCGATCGATACGGTGTTCGTGGATATCCGCGACACCGAGGGGCTCCGGCACGAATGTCAGGAAGGGGCATGGATGGGATTCACCGGCAAAATCACCATCCATCCCAGCCAGATCGACCTCGTCAATGCGGTGTTCAGCCCATCGCCTCAGGACATTGCCGAGAGCAAAGAATTACTGGCAGCGTTCGAGGAAAATCGCAAGGCGGGGAGAATGGCCTTCAGCTTCAAGGGGCAAATGGTCGATGTGCCGCACTTGACCCGGGCCCGCACCATTCTGGAACGGGCGCGACAGGCAGGACTCATCGATTGACGATTGCGGATTTCGGATTGCAGATTGTAGGAGAAATTTACGATGATCGGTATCACTAGTTGTGGCTACCATGTGCCCTTCTGTCGCCTGGAACGTGAGAAAATCGGCCAGGCGTGGGCGCGACGGGCGGGCAAGGGCGAACGCGCAGCAATCTACTTCGATGAGGATGCGCTGACCTTGGGACTGGAAGCGGCTCAGCGCTGCCTTGAGGAGAAAGGGAAGTCTGGGATTGACGCGCTGTACTTTGCCTCCACCTCGGCGCCGTTCTGGCAACGGTCTTCGGCCAGTTTCATGGCTGCGGCCTGCGACTTACCGGCTGAGTGCGAAACGATGGACTTCGCCGGCAGCCTGCGCTCGGCAACCTCGGCCCTGCGCGCTGGGGTTGATGCGCTGAACAGTGGCCGTCTCTCGCGCGTGCTGATCGCCGCTGGTGAGGTGCGCGCCGGTCAGCCTGAGGAAGGTGAAGAAGAATGGTTTGGCGATGCCGGCAGCGCCGTGATGGTGGGATGCGAGGGGGTGATTGCCGAGATCTTAGGAATGGCTTCACGGTCTGATGATTTTCTTGATGAGTGGCGACGCGATACTGATGGCTTCGTCCAAACGCAGTCTTCACGTTTCACAACTGAGCGTGGCTATCAAGCAAGTCTGGTCGCGGTGGGCAAAGCTCTGCTGCAAAAACAGGGTGTGCAGCCACAGGACTGTGCCAAGATCATTTTACCCTCACCCGATGGGCGGGCGCACGTGAACGCCGCGAAAAGGCTCGGCTTCCAAGACGCGCAGATTCACAACCCGCTGTTTCAAGAGGTGGGCGCGTGTGGGAGCGCCGCGCCGTTTCTCCTGCTGGCGGCAGCGCTAGAAACGGCCAAACCCGGCGATCGACTGTTGGTGCTTGCTTACGGTGACGGCGCAGATGGAGTGCTTTTACAAGTCACCGAGGAGATTAGTAAACGGTCGCTGTCGCGGGCTCTTTCCGACCATCTCAGTGAAAAGCGGCTCTACTCCTCGTACCAGATCTATAAAAAGATGCGCGAGTATTATGCTGAGAACGAGGACGGAGCCGATCTGTCCAATGTCTTCCTGGCGAAGGAAGAGAAACAAAATGTGCGTCTTTATGGAACCCACTGCCTGCGCTGTGGCACCCGCCAGTATCCGCTCGCCCGGGTGTGCATCGCCTGCCGGAATCATGACTCGCTGCAAGAAGTCCCGTTGGAGCACGCAGGCCAGGTGTTCACCTTCACCCGCGACCATCTTTATGTCGCGCCGGATTCGCCCACGATTATGAGTGTGGTCGATCTCAACCAGGGGGGACGACTCTATATCCAGATGACCGATGTCGACCCTGAAGACGTACATATCGGTGACGAAGTCGTGCTGACTCTGCGGCGGCGTAAGGAGGGACCGACCATGCATCACTATTACTGGAAGTGCCGGCCAGCACGCTGACGGGAAAAGGTCTTACGCGGGAGGAGTGAAAAGAATCTCCAGTCGCCGTCACGCCTCACAGTTGACGGCCTCGGTCCCAGGCTCTGCCTGGGCTGGTGAAAATTAGCGGTATGGGGAGAGTTTTTCTCGTGCCGACTCTCACGGCTTTTGTTCCTGGGGCCTGCTCGGTCCCAGGCTCTGCCTGGGACCGCAAGGGGCGGGCGGCTCTGCCGCTGCAAGGCCGGTCTTAGAAGAGGGAACAAAAACAGGATCTTCTGCCATTATCAGCCTCAGCGAACTTCCATTACTTTAGGAGTTCATCGCAATACAGATGAGGGGTGTCATTCTGAGCCGAAGCAGCGCGGAGGCGAAGAATCTCGCTCTACCAGCGCCTGACCCTGAGATTCTTCGGCCCGCGGCCTCAGAATGACAGACCATCAAAATCAATGCGTCAGACTACTAGTAGTGCAACGCAATGAAGCTGAGGGGTGAACTGGAGATTCGTCATTCCCGCGAAAGCGGGAATCCAGGCAGGCTAACCTGAGGCTTCTGCTTGAGATTCCTGGATGCCCGCCTGCGCGGGCATGACAGTCTCAGATCCCTCAAAATTAACGCGTCAGACCACCAGCCTCTTGTTCGCACCGGTATGACGCCATGCTCACAGCGGTGGACACCCAGCATTTTGGCGTCAACCCCTAGAAAATCATTAGAGATTTCTCGTTCAGTGGTCTGTTAATTCTCCTAGCGCTTAAAGACTTTTTGCTTCGTACACAAAATTCGTGTAGAAAAGCATCAGCTTTGCGAGCATGCCTTTTTTCAAGAACCGGCGTGGGTCTGCGAACCGCCGTGGGTCTGCGACTACCACGCCGTGGCAATCGCCAAGCTCAAGAAGAGAGCGAGGAACAGCGAGCCATGAGAAAACCGGTGATCTTGCTCGCGGAACGTGATGAGGCGCTGCGTCAACGGTTACATTCATTTTTAGTGAATCACGGATTCGAGGTTCTGACTTCGTCCGACCTGACCGGTCTTCTGCGTACCCTACGCCAACAGCAGAGTCTGGATCTGCTGATTGTCAGTACCGGGATCGAGGTGAACGGCGATGGGTCGGATGTCGTGCAATTCCTGCGTCAGTGGAACTGTAAGCCGCCCGTTATCTTGCTGGCGGTGAACAGTTGCGAAGAGCTAGCCATTGCTGCCCTCAAAGCTGGCGTCGCTGATTATTTCAAATGCCCATTTTCCTTTATTGCCTTGCTTGCCAGCGTGCAACGCTGTTTTTTCACTGCGGGGCCTGGTGAGAGCAAAGCGCTCCGCGACAAAGGTGAGAATGGTCAGGCAATGATCGGCGACAGCTCGTCAATGCAGGAAATCAAAACGCACCTGCGCAAGGTGGCTGCGACCGAGAGCAATACCCTGATTACAGGAGAAACCGGCACCGGCAAAGAACTCGTGGCTTCCCTGATCCACCACTACAGCCGCCGGCGGCAAAACCCTTTTATCTGTATCAACTGTGCCGCGATTCCCGATAGTTTGCTGGAGAGTGAACTGTTCGGCTACGAACGGGGCGCTTTCACGGGAGCGCACTCCCTCAAGGAGGGCAGGCTGAAGCTGGCCGATGGCGGAACCCTCTTCTTCGATGAGATCGGGGACATGAGTGCCTACGCCCAAGCCAAGATTCTCCGCGCTATCGAAAGCCGAGCGGTTGAGCGTCTGGGCGGAACCAAGAGCGTGCCTCTGAACATCCGGGTGATAGCCGCGACCAATCGTAACCTGGACCAGTTAGTGGCAGAAGAGAAGTTCAGGGCGGATCTCTATTTTCGCTTGAACGTGGCCAACATTCATTTGCCTCCGCTGCGGGAGCGAAAAGAGGATCTCCCCATGTTGTGTCAGTACTACGTTGAGGCGATGAACCGTCAGTTCGGACAGCAGGTCGAAGGGGTGACCGACGAAACTCTCGCTTCCTTGCTGCGCCATGATTGGCCAGGCAACGTGCGAGAACTGAAAAATGTGATCGAAGCCGCCTTCGTCAACCAGCCCGCGCACAGGATTGCACTCGCCGACCTTCCTCAGCAATTCCGTGCGCGCTTAAGCGCGGCGATAGGACTGCCTCAAGATGAGCGAGAGCAATTGCTCGACGCGCTCTTAACCACCAATTGGAACAAGAGCAAAGTGGCGCAGATCATGAAGTGGTCACGGATGACCGTCTACCGGAAAATGACCAAGTATCACCTGCAGTCCAGCCTAGCTAAGCCAGGCTCGCAACCCAGCGCCGACCGTTATCTGTAACAAACGAAGCCAAATAGTGAAAGCCTTGTTACAGGAACCTGTGACACGCTGCTGGTCCCATGCGTGGGTGTTTGGTTAAGGACTATGGGACAAAACCTCCACCGCCACCGCAGGGCCTAATGTCAAGGTGTCATTGCGAGTCTCCCATAGCGCGGGGCGCTAAGCGTAGAGGGAGAAACGGGAGGAGCCTCCCTGTCCGTCCTTCCCGCGCAGGCGGGAATCCAGGTTTTTCTGCCTGGATGCCGGGTCTCGCTCTGCTCGCCCGGCATGACGGGCTGCCGAGCCTCCGGCTCGTCGAGGATTTTGTTTCTGAGCAGCGCAGCGAAGCAATCTTTGCCCGAACACAGAGATTGCTTCGTCGCTTAGCGCTCCTCGCAATGACACTCTCGTCTCCTCTGCTCCTTTGGTCGTCCAGAGTTTTGTCTCACGGTCCTAAGATACATAACGATAATCCTGCCACATGACTGTCACAACTGGTGTGACACCTGCTCTTGCCGCGATACGGCCAAAAACTCTCTCGCGGCAAAAATAACCCTGCTTGTTCAATTGGTTATCTCGCTTACGGAGAGGCTCAATCAGGCTGGCATCGGCGTTGCTGTATTGCGCAATAGCGCTTGACTAGCGGGATTGCCCAGCAAGATCAGCAGACACGGAAGTGAGTGATGAATCCAGACCCTCATACTCAGGACTGCAAGGCCCCGGAAAGCCGTTACGCCAACCACTTCATGGTAGGTTATAACGCCCTGGAGTTTCTCATCGATTTTAGCCAGCAGTACCAAGATTGCGAAGCGGCGCTGACGCATACCCGCATTGTCACCAACCCTGTGTATGCCAAAGGGTTATTGAAAACCTTACAAGCCGCCATTGACCAATACGAACAGACCTACGGGCTCATGCCCGAGCCAGAGAGCAAAGAGCAGAACCTGGGAACCTGAGGCGTAATAAATATAATTCGACAAGTTGGAGATTAATGTATGCCAACTACCATTGCGTGGAAGCTCAATGTGGAGATCCAGTCTGGACCCAACATCATCGTGACAAACGTGGTTCAGGCTGATGCCTACGACCGGATTGAAGTGAAAGTCCCGGATTCAACCGCCGCTCCAACCGCGACAACTGTGGATGTGCAGCCTGGAGCGGCGGGAAAGGTGAAGCTGCTGCTTATCCGTTCGAGCAAATATGGGAACAACCTCAAGTACAAGGTACACGACAACACTACTGCCGAACGAGTCCTGAACGACGCGGTTTTTCTGGTGGGGGCAGGCAGCCTGGATCTGCTGGAGGATGCTGCCGCTCCGCTCGATAAACTGCTGATCACCAACACGACGGGACAAGACGTGGTCCTGGAGATCATCGTCGGTCGCACTGCTATCTGAGCCTGCTCACGCAGCTGGTAGGAGGAATCACCCAATGCCGGTAAGACCTACTTTCCCTGGAGTCTATATCGAGGAAGTGCCCAGCGGCGTGCGCACTATCGTCGGCGTGGCCACTTCAGTGGGCGCTTTCATTGATTACTTTGCGCGCGGCCCCATGAATCGGGCCATCCAGATCTTCAGCTTCGCCGACCTCGAGCGTGAGTTCGGCGGACTCGACGCGTTCAGCGAAGCCAGTTACGCCATCCAGCAGTTCTTCTTGAATGGGGGAACCGAGGCATATGTGGTACGAACTGGGAACTCGTTCGCTACCGCCAACATCGACCTCTTGGACGAAACACCGGCAAACTCGCTTCACGTTACGGCGGGGCGCCTGATCAAGGGCGTTTCTGTGGACGACCCGGGTACGTGGGGGAATTTCGTTCGCCTTGATGTGGACTACGATACGACCGATCCCAACACCCTCTTCAATCTCACTGTCTCGGAAGTCTCGTCCTCGGGTACTCAGCCGGTTCTGCGCGCCGAAACCTTCCGGAACCTGACTATGAGCGCGGGCGTGCCGAATTCGGCTGTCGATGTAGTGAACGAAGGCTCGCGCATCGTGCAGATAAGCTCGCTAGGCGGCGGAAGTCCGGCACAGACCGGAACGGTGGGTACCGCTCTAAGCTTGACTTTGGGAACGATCGCCGTGCCGTTTCAGTGCTTTGCGGCCATTAACGGTGGAACCCAGTTTCCCGTGAATCTCGGTCCTATTGCACCAACGACCTCGCAGCAGGCCCGGACTTTCCTCGAAGCTGCACTGCGAGCCGCCAATCCTAACGATCCTCGGTATACCAACGCCACAGTTCAACTGATCGGAGACCGCCTTCGCGTACTGACCGGGCGCGTCGGCGCTACGCCGGGCAGTGCCTTCGATCCTGACACTACCATCGCCTTTACAGAAAACCTCGGGAATACTGCCGCCGCGCTCGGCCTGCTCGGCGTGACACCCAATGTTCAGCAGTATTCGCTCGGCGGTACAGCACTCGGGTTTCAGACTACTCCGATTGCGGGAGCTAATGGGGGCAACAACGGGAACCGCCCCAATGCGAACGACATCATTGGCGTCCGTGCCAACAAAACCGGCTTGTTCGCGCTTGAAGATGTTGACATATTCAACATCCTCTGCATCCCAAGGG
>JACQEL010000859.1 GCA_016200595.1 Deltaproteobacteria bacterium | reverse complement strand
CGCACGTTGAAGTCAAAGTCATATCGCGGACCACGCTCCGGATCATCGATTCTGGCGCTGGCCTGCGTGTACTGGATACATCCCTCGCCCTTCTCATTGAGGGCCTTGGCCATAGTGAGATAAAACTCGTCCGGCAGCACATCCGAGATCATCGGCGTCCCGTCATAGTCCCTCTGCACCGAGACGTAGCTGTCGGGCATCAGACGCTGAGCCCCCCAGCCCACCGCTCCTGCATTCATCGCCTCCTGTAACAGCCGCACAATCTCCCCCATCTCCTTCTCGTTCGGCAGCCGCTTCTTCGCCTCAGCAAAGCCCCCCATCGCATAGGCCACCAGCGGCGTGATAGGCACCAACTGGGAGAGGTTAATCCCTAAGGGGAGGCGGTCGAGGTGGTCCATCCACTGTGGGAACGTCTCCCAGTCAAAGGACATCGACACCTTCATCGGCTCTAAAGGAATGGCCTCGTTGCGCGCCAGCGACAGCATGGCCCGCTCCGCATCCTTGGCGTGGACCGGCGCAAAGCCGAACCCGCAGTTCCCGATCGTGACCGAGGTCACCCCGTGCCAGCTCCCGATCGTGCAGTAGGGGTCCCAGTGGAGCTGGGCGTCATAGTGGGTGTGTAGGTCGATGGCCCCTGGGGCGACAATGAGCCCGTGGGCGTCCAGCACCGTGGTGGCGCTGCTGGTCTTCAGATTGCCAATCTGAGCGATCTTGCCGCCCTTGATGCCAAGGTCAGCACTGTACCGTGGCACTCGCGTTCCATCTACAATCGTACCGCCTTTGATAAGCGTATCGAATTCTGCCATGGCTCTCTCCTTTTTGTCCAATGGTTGCGAACACTCTCACCTCAGAGACCGAGCACGACGTCCCAAGAGATCCTCCCCAGTTCTAAATCGAACCACACGAGATTGGCACAGTCCTGTAGGGGCGAAGCATTTGCGAGGATGCTGCCCGACCTGCGTGTACGCGGTTGGCAAATGCTTCGCCCCTACGCCACGCCGTGAGCACTGTCCCAATGTTTCGTGGTCCGATTTAGCCGGGAGGATCTCTCCCCTTATGAAGGTTCCTCTCCATAATTGATCCATTGCGTTACCAGAGCTGCTGCGACGCTAGTCGCGCCCCTTCAGTCATCGCCCGCAACTTAGCCCAGGCAATCTTGGGGTCAACCCGGCTTGTGCCGGCAGAAGTGGAGAAGCCGCAGTCAGTACCAGCAATCACATTCTCCCGTCCAACCAGTTGAGCAAACCGCACAATGCGCTCTGCTACCAGCTCGGGGTGCTCAATGTAGTTCGTACACGAATCGAGCACTCCAGGAATCAGCACCTTCCCCGCCGGTAATTTGACCTCCTGGAAAACCTTCCACTCGTGCGCATGGCGGGGATTGGCGGCCTCGAACGAAATGCCGGCAGGACGCGCCGGCAGGACGATGTCAATGATGTCCCGTAACGGCACGTCATAATGGTGCGGACCTTCATAGTTGCCCCAGCACAGGTGCAAGCGCATCCGTTCTGGTGGGATAGCGGCCACCGCGTGGTTCAGCGCTTCCACATGGAGAGCCGCGGTTTTCCGGAACTCCTCGAAGCTGGCGGCGGCAAACTGGATGTGTCGCCCCATGGCGAGGTCCGGACAGTCCACCTGCAGCAAAAAGCCCGCCTGGGAGATGGCCTGGTACTCCTCCTTCATCGCGTCCGCTAACGCCGAGAGGTAGGCCTCATGGCTGGGATAATATTGGTTGCGCAGAAAGAGCGAGATCACTCCGGGAGAGGCAGTGCTCAAGAAGGTGTCCGCGGGTTGTACTCCCTGCAGGGCCGCCTTAAAATTCTCCAGGTCTTTCCGTACCGCTGCCTTGTCTTTGTAGGTAATCGGGCCAGTACACGCCGGGGTCTTCATGGTAAAAGGACGGTCGCCGAAGACCCGCTGGCCGTACTCCGGGAATTCAGCCAGATCCGGAATCCCCAACATTCCCCGGAAACTGCCTTCCCCCTCAAATCCGCTGAGGCGGTCTTTGACATAGGTGGAGTAGCTGATTTTCCCGACTTCCCCATCGTTCACTATATCGACACCAGCGTCGAGTTGTTTGCGGACGATTTCGGTCACTGCTGTCTCGACACGGGCTGCAAAGGCCGCCTGATCTTGCAACTCGCCCCTCTCTTTCGCGTACAGTAATGGCAGCAGATCATCTGGACGGGGCAAGCTGCCAGTATGGGTCGTCAGGATTCTCTCTGTACTTTGCTTCATAGTTGCTACCTCCCGTCTGGTCTAGATCTTTTCCTAACCCGCGATCCCCAGGGCCTCCCTTGGGGATCGGTACCTTACTTCCCACAGAAATTCATTCCTTCTGGATTGTCAAACCCGCACCGTGGGCAACGCATGTCCCTCTCCTCTCAGGGCTCTTTCGCTGGCAGAGGCTTTCTCTCCCTTGCCGCAGTGCCTATAATTGCTCTAATTCTTTGGAGGAGGAACATCCCTATGCACCTTGAGGACATTCGGCAACAGTTCAAAGATGAGTTTGTACTCATTGAAGTGACCAAAACTGGCCAGGATGATACTGAAATTCTTGAAGGCAATGTTCTCGCGCACTCTAAAGACCGTGAAGAGATCCTAGACCTGATGGTCAAGTCACCTGCTAGAGACGTGGCCGTCGAATGGTGCGGAGAAATTGACCCGAAGGTTGCAGTGGTCATTTGAGAATCTATACTCTCCATCGTCTGCCTTCTGGACTCCTGGCCACGCGAGCTGCCGTACACGGATCATCGGGGGTGACCACTCTCCAGGTGGTCATTGATACTGGCGCCGTGTATACCGTGGTCCATCCCAGGTTTCTTGAGCGCATCGGCGCGACTCCCAGGGGGAGACGTCCGTTCGCACGCTTGAGCGGACGCTGCGCATTCCGGTTTTTACGGTCGAACGTGTTAGTGTGTTCGGCGCTACGTTGGATCAGTACCCTGTCCTGGCGTATGCGCCCGCGGCGTTCACCCCTGGGATCGACGGCGTGTTGAGCATCGACATCTTTTTCACTCTCAAAGCGCGCCTTGATTTCGCTTCCGGGGTGCTCACTATCCCCTAACGTCTTGCTCTTCCTCCAGAGCGTCGAGTAGCGCTTTGGCCTCTTGCAAATCCTTCGTGTCGAACCCTTCAGTGAACCAGTTGTAAATCTCCGCCAGCCGCTGCCGAGCTTCGGCCTGCTTGCCTTGGTGTTGCCACAGCCGACTCAAACTTATCACCGCTCGCAGCTCTAATGACTTCGCCTCCTGTTTACGCGCAACTGCAATCGCTCGCAGAAAGCACTCTTCCACTTCGACTTGGGTGTTAGGTGTTGGGTGCTGGGTATTAGAGATTTTTGACTTTTGATTTTCCTGTTGTAGCGTTAGCTCGCCACGCAACCGATATAGCTCGGCCTCGTAGTGACGCACCCCAGTTTTGTCTACGAAAGCCAGCGCCGCGGCCAAGGCGCTCAGCCCTTCCTTTACCCGCCCTACTTGCGCATATGCTGCCGCCAGTAGGGGAAGAAAACCTATCCGCTCCGTCTCTGCCCCCATAGCCCGGTAGGCATCTAGGCCCTGCTGTATCTGCGCGATGCCTTCTTCCACCTGCCCCTGCTCAGCCAGCGCCCAGCCTCGGACTATAGTCCCCTGCGGCAACCAGAACGGAAACCCCTGCTCGGTGGACAGTGTCATCACCGCCTCTGCCTGCTCTCGGGCGAGCTGCCCCTCTCGGCGGAGACGATGGAACAAGGCAGCACACACCAACGCATAGGCCAGACTAAAGGGGTGAGACAACCCTGCGGCCAAGGTCACTGCCTCCTGGCTCCGCTTCAGGGCCTGCTCTGGATAGCCAAGATACCACAGGGTCCAGGCTGCATAGGAGAGGCAATCCACCCTGTGGTCAGCCGTACCGACGGTGAAGCGAGGGTGCTGCTGGGGGTCATATAGCGCAATCGCTTGCTCCAAGTGTGGCCGCGCCGAGATCAACTCTCCAAGCCAGTACAATGTGACCCCTAGTGCCGCGTGAGCCAGCGAGAGGAGATACAGGTCTTGGACGCTCTGGGCCAGGCGCATCAGCTGCTCCGACAGCTCACGGGCCGTCTGTAACTCCCGCCGCATAAGATAAAACGCCCATAGTCGAAACAGCATGGGGAAGAGCTGGGGAGTCTCACCCAACTGCTGGCACAGTTCCCGGGCTCGAAGGACAGCTTTCTCCACCTCTGGGGCCGTATAGCCCTTGACTGCAACGAGGGCGTCATTCTGGGCAAGCTGGAATGTGAGTTCTTGCTGGACGCGCTCAGGGCTGTTCGGGAGAGCTTTGATTAACTCCAGCCCCTTGGTGAGGTGAGCAATCGCTTCCACGTAGGCCGAGCGCTGAGTGGCTCTCTGTCCTGCCTGCTGCCAGTAGGGAAGAGCTTGTCCGACAAGACCCGCTTCTGTGTAATGATGAGCCACCAACTCGGGCTGAGTCTCTTTCGTTTCTGGAAACTGCTCCTCCAAAACCTGGGCTATCTGCTGGTGATATTGCTGGCGTTTGCTCTTGAGCAACGAGTGGTAGGCGGTGTCCTGCACCAGCGCATGCTTAAAGAGGTAGGTGGCCTGCGGGGGCAATCCCCGCTGATAGATCAGCTCCGCCTCGACTAACTGCCGCAGCCCCTGCTGTAAGGCAGCCTCGGAGAAGGGGGAGACGGCGTGGAGCAGTTCGTAGGAAAATTCGCGTCCCAGCGTGGCCCCCACCTGCGCGACCTCTCTGACCGGCGCGAGCCGATCGAGCCGGGCCATCAGTGCATCTTGCAGGGTGGCAGGAATTCCCAACGGCGGTAGGGGCGCAGCATGCTGCGCCCCTACATACAGACCCGACTCCAGTACCATCTTGGTCAACTCTTCGACAAACAGCGGTACGCCATCGGTCTTGGCCACAATCTGCCGGAGCACTTCAGACGGCAGAGTCTTACCTCCCGTGACTTTCTCCACCATCGCCTCCACCTGAGGACGTCCGAGGCGGCTGAGCGTGAGCTGGCTGAGGTACGAGCGCGGGCCCCAGGGCGGGGTGAAGTCGGGACGAAACGTCAGCAGCGCCAGTAGCCGGATGGTGGGCACCTGATGGAGAAGGAGGGTGAGCACCTCCAGTGTCGAGGGATCGGCCCAATGCAGATCTTCCCAGGCATTGTAGACCGCACTCCGCTCCGCTTCTTCCCGTAGCCAAGCCACTAAGGCTTCCTGCGTCTTCTGCTTCTGTTTCTGCGGACTCAGCGTAATGGGTGGGTAGCCCTCAGGATGCGGCAGTGAGAGCAAAGCGGCTAACAAGGGAAGAGTATCAGCCTGCGGGAAATGATAGACCGCGAGGGCCTGCTGGAGTTTGATGAGCTTGGCCTGGGGCGTCTCCTCCCGGTGAAACTGCAAGAGCCGCTGCAGGTGCTCAATAACGGGATAGAAGGCACTGTTTTGGTGATAGGCCGAGCAGCGAAATTCGATGCGGGTGGCACCCTCTGCGCTGACTTGCTCTTTGAGCGTTTGCAGCAGGCGCGATTTGCCAATGCCTGCTTCGCCACTGAGCAACACAGCCTGTCCTTCACCTGCCTTGGCCTGCTCCCAGCGTCGCCGCAGCAACCCAAGTTCGTCTTCTCGACCGACTAAGGGTGTCAAGCCTTTACTGACCGCCGCTTCAAAACGGCTCTGCGCCTCGCTCTCCGCTACGACCCGGTACACCGGCAGGGGGGTGGAGATGCCCTTGAGTGTCTGGGGCCCCAGGTCCTGGCACTCAAACAAGCCCACTACCAACCGCTGCGTGACCGCACTGAGCACAACGGTGTCGGGTTCGGCTAAGCCTTGTAGCCGTGCGGCAATGTTGGGCGTCTCGCCCAGGGCTAGGATCTCGCGTTTATCGCTACTACCAATCTCGCCGACCACTACCAGGCCGGTGTGGATGCCGATACGAACTTGAAGGCTTTGAGCTATGCGTCTTTCTTCCTTCCCCCCTTGCGGGGGAAGGTTGTATAGACCGGAGACATGGGTGACAAGTGTGCGGAGACATGGGTAACACATGGCCTTAGTGCTCAGAAGGGAGCCGCAGATCAATCT
>JACQEL010000858.1 GCA_016200595.1 Deltaproteobacteria bacterium | reverse complement strand
GGGTGGGGGTACAGCCTGGTCCTGTATTTCTCGATGGTGGTGACGTTGCTTGTGGGGTTCTGGTCCGGCGGCGAGAGCGAAAATAGTGCCTTCGGGTGGTTGTACAATTATATCCTGGTTGCGCTCTCAAGCACGATGTTCTCCATCCTGGCGTTTTTTGTGGCCTCGGCGGCGTACCGTGCCTTTCGCGCGCGTAGCCTGGAAGCGACGATTCTGCTGGCTGCCGCCGTGCTCGTGATGTTCGGCCGCGTTCCCTTGGGGGAATATCTCGTCTCAGGCGTTGGCCTGATATCAGATTGGATCATGACCGTCCCGAACACCGCGGCCCGGCGCGGGATTATGATCGGTATTAGCCTGGGCGGTATCGCCACTTCGATCAAGATTATCTTCGGCATCGAGCGCGCGTACTTAGGGGGAGGTGGGGAATAGGGAAATGAGGACTGAGGACTGAGGACTGAGTGAAAGCAATGCCTCAATCTTTTGCTGAACTGACTGCTGAAAGCTGATGGCTGATTGCTATGCAGATGAACGATGAACTCTTACTCTGGTAACTGATCACTGGCAACTGACAACTGATCACTGTTCTTATGAACGATTTTGCACGTCGCATGCTGAGCCTGGACCGGCGGTTGATCTTCCTGCTGATCGCCATTGTGACTCTGTTGCCGTTGCTCTATCCCCTTGGGCTGCCGATTCGTGTCTCCCCTGAGGTGCGGAAGATCTACGACTATATAGAAAACCTGCCGGAGGGCTCGGTGGTCTTGTTGTCGCTTGATTTTGATCCCTCCTCCAAGCCTGAGTTGTATCCTATGGCGGTTGCCTTGTTGCGGCATGCCTTTCGCAAAAATCTCAGAGTATTGGGTATGACCTTATGGATTACGGGCACGAGCATGGCCGAGTCGGTGGTTGCACAGGCCGCGCAGGAAAGTGGCAAGGAGAAGGGGAAAGACTATGTCTTCCTGGGGTACGCGCCCGGTGGTGCGAACGTCATCATTAGCATGGGGCAGGATCTCTACGCAGCCTTTCCCACGGATTACTACGGTGCGAAGACTGCCGAGTTGCCGATGCTCACAGAGGTGCGAACTTTGCGTGATATCCCATACGCCGTGAGTCTCAGCGCGGGTACACCTGGCGTCGAGACCTGGTACTTGTACGGGAAAGAGAAATACGGCTTTGAATTGGGTGGCGGGTGTACGGCAGTGAGCGCGCCGGGGCTCTACCCGCTTATCGATACCGGACAACTCAACGGCCTGTTGGGTGGTCTGCGCGGCGCGGCGGAGTATGAAACCCTGATCGGCATCGCTGGCAAGGCCACTGCAGGTATGGACGCCCAGTCGGCGACGCATTTCCTCATTATCGTGCTGATTGTGGTCTGCAACTTCTTCTACTTCTTGACTCGGCAGGAAGGACGGCGGGGATGAGTACGACGCTGCTGATCGGCGCATGGGTAGCCACCGGCCTCAGTTTGTTCATGTACAGCTTTCTCTATAAGGATAATCCCTTCTTTAAACTCGGTGAGCATATCTATGTTGGGGTGTCGGTCGGTTACGGTCTCGTCATTACCTACTACGAGGTGATGGTCAAGAAGCTCTATGTGCCCATGGTCCAGCAAGGGAATTGGTGGCTAGTTATCCCTCTGCTCTTGGGGCTGCTGGTGCTGGCTCGCTTCATTCCTGCGATCGCGTGGTTAAGTCGTATCTCCTTCGCCTTTATCGTCGGGGTCGGCTCCGGGACGGCGATTCCACGACAGATTTCTTCGTTCATTCTCCAGCAAGTCCAGGGTACTCTGAAACCGTTGATGGCAGACGGCGGAGGCGGCGTGTGGTTCACCTTTGCCGGACTGAACACCTTGTTGATTCTGGTCGGCGTCGTTAGCGTGCTTTTTTACTTTTTCTTCTCCATTGAGCACACCGGCGTGGTTCACCGAGTCGCCCGGATTGGCATCTACTTTCTGATGGTCTCGTTCGGCGCGGCTTTTGGGTACACAGTGATGGCACGTATGTCGTTGCTCATCGGCCGCTTCGATGAACTCATCCAGTACGCCTCTCCAGATTATGGGTATGCCACCCTGGTGTTGCTTGGGTTGGTGATTGTCGGACTGATTGTGTGGGAACGAGGTCGCGCCCCCGAATCCGGCAATGTCTGATTGCGCCAGGTTTCTCTCGCGCTTAGCGAGAGGAGAGCCTCGTAGCCTCGTAGGGTGGGTCATGACCCACCCTACTTCACTAGCCCACTCCCACAAGGGGAGAGGGAACTCCCAAGTACAGAGCCGGGGATAGTGTGTTATGGCTGTTCGCTCGACGGTTCTTCTGCGGGAGGTGGGGAAGCCACCGCGACACGTGCTGTTGTGATCCGAACACGCGTTCCTTTGATACGCGCCGCCTTGCCGGACAGTTCGCGTAGGTAATACAACTTGGCGCGCCGCACCCGGCCGTGAGTGACTACTTCGATCTTATCGATGCGGGGCGAGTGGAGAGGAAAGATCCGCTCAACGCCAACCCCATAAGAAATCTTACGTACGGTAAAGGTCGCCCGGTTGCCGCCGTTCGCCCGGCCGATTACCGCTCCTTCGAAGACCTGGATACGTTCTTTATCTCCCTCGATGATCTTGGCATGAACACGGACGGTGTCGCCGACTTTGAAATCGGGAATGTCAGTCTTTAACTGGCTAGCCTCAATGGCGTCAATCAAGTTGCTCATAATAGTATTCCTCTTAAAGCTTAAAGCTTTCAGCAATCAGCTAAGAACAAGAGGACACAAAGACTTAGAGAAGAAGAGTTTTCAACTCGCCAATTTGCCGATTCGCCGTTTCCTCGATTTCTGGCTTTCTGTGCTGAAAGCTGAAGGCTGATAGCTGAAGGCTTAGTGTGTTGTCTTTATCGTGCCCCTCGGAGGCGGTCAAGCAGGATAGCTGCAGCCGAGCGTACCGAGAGATGATTGTAGGTGCCAACTCCCCTAATTGGTTCGAGAATGTCGTCTACCTGCTCCAGTACCTCTTCGGTCAGTCCCCAGCCGGTACCGAGGAGAAAGAGCAGGGGAGGTCCCTCTTCGGCTATCCTCCGCTGCATTTGCGTAAAGGACACACGACGGTCTCCGTCTCGCGCCGAAGTTGCCACCAGCCGCGGTCGTTCTCCAGTTTCTTGTTGAATCGCTTGGATCGTATTGTTCAGGGTATCGGCGAGGGTAACGAGTGCAAGAGCATCCTTACGCGTTTCGTTGTAGACACTGCCGTAGCCGTGTTGCCAGTGGTCAAGGATCTTTTCAGCCAGAGCTTGCAAGGTGCGCACGGGCGTGACGACAAAGTAGCGTTTCACTCCATAGGTGAGAGCTGAGCGCGCGATGTCATGGATATCCATGTTGGTAATCGAGGTCGTCACTACCTTATGACCCTTATCGTAGACCGGGTAATGAATGAGCGCGAGGTAAATGTCGGCCATACTTTCAGTGCTGAGTGCAAAGTCCTGAGTGCTGAGTTAAGGATCGCTTCATCTTTTCATTACCAAATTGAATTATTGCCTCAGTGACTCAGGACTCAGGACTCAGCACTTTCTTCGGTGAGCCACTGTTTCTCTTCCGCGCTCAAATTTGCTCGGTCGAGAAGGTCAGGCCGTCTTGCGCGGGTGCGGAGCAGAGATTGGCGTCGGCGCCAGCGGGCAATTTCGGCATGATTGCCCGACAGGAGCACGTCCGGCACTCGTAGCTCACGAAATTCTTCCGGGCGAGTGTATTGCGGATACTCGAGGAGACTATCGCTGAAAGACTCGTGCACGATCGATTCTTGCCGACCGACTACACCAGGCACAAGGCGAGCGACGGCGTCAATCATTACCAAGGCCGCAGTCTCTCCGCCACTCAGAATATAATCGCCAATGGAAATTTCCTCGTCTACGAAGGTGCGAATGCGTTCATCAATCCCTTCATAACGGCCACACACCAGGACCAAAGTTTCTCTCTCGGCCAACGCCTCGACTTTTTTCTGGGTGAGCGGGATTCCCTGCGGGGAGAGGAGAATTCGCCAGGGGTGGAAGAGTGCACGACTGATTTCTTCCAACGCCGTCACCACTGGCTCAGGCTTCATGACCATGCCTGGCCCGCCACCATAAGGAGCATCGTCAGTGGAGTGATGTTTGCCGGCCGCATAGTCGCGTAAATTGTGAACCGTACATGACACCGCTCCCTTTTCTTGTGCCTTGTTCAAGAGACTGACTGACAAGGGTGAGGGGAAAAATTCGGGGAAAATGGTAATGACGTGGAAGTGCATGGACAGTCTACTGCTGGGCTGGTGAAAATTGGCGATACGGGGAGAGTTTTCTCGTGCCGAGGCTCACGACTTTTGTTCCTGAGGCCTTCTCGGTCCCAGGCTCTGCCTGGGACCGCAAGGATCGGGCGGCTCTGCCGCTGCACGAGC
>JACQEL010000871.1 GCA_016200595.1 Deltaproteobacteria bacterium | reverse complement strand
TCCAAGCCCTAGGCTCCGGAGGCGCAGCTTTGGAGTGCGCCGGCCTGGACGGCGCTTTAGCTCCCGGGCTCCAGTTGTTCCTGGGCGTGTAGCATGTAGCGCTGCGCAGCCAAAGCGGGAGCACGGCTCCCGCACTCCAAAGGGCAAAGCCCCAATCTTGGGCCTCAGCCCGTGCGAGCAGTGGGCACGGGCAGGCAAGCTGTCCGTGGCGCCCCGACGGTAGGGGACTCTCTCGGCATCTGGATCTTGGGGTATTCCTCATATAGATGCTATTACTCTGCAGCGTGAGACAATCTTATCTCTTGGAGAACTTTAACATGGGTGATCAACAGGACGTCGTGTACGGGACGGGGAACGGGCGAGAGCTCAGAGCCGACATTTTCACCGCCAAAGGCGAGCACGACCAGCGCACTGCGGTGCTGCAGTTGCATGGCGGTCGCTGGCGTTATGGCAGCCGCAAGATGCTGGCGGAGCATGCGCGCCGTCTCAGCAATCTGGGCTTCACCTGTATCCCAACCGAGTACCGGTTGCTCAACGAAGCCCCCTGGCCGGCGCCGTTGCATGACGTCAAGGCAGCGATCCGCTGGGCGCGCGCGAATGCGGATCGCTTGGGCGTTGAGCCGGACCGCATCGTCATTCAGGGTTGTAGCGCGGGGGCATATCTCGCGCTCATGGCGGCTGGGACCAATAGTCGGGCAGAATGGGAAGGGCAAGGCGGTCATGCCGGCGTTTCCAGCGCGGTGAATGCTATTGTCTCGATCTATCCTGTCACTTTGTTCAAAAAAGACTGGGAGGGCTGCTACGAGGGCGACGCTCCAGTGGCGGCGCCTGATGACTACCTGCCAGCGTCGCTCTTGCTAGAAGACAGGCTGACCGAAGAAAATATCGGCGCCATTTCCCCGTACACTTATGTCACGCCGGACTTTCCGCCCACCGCCTTGTGGCATGGCGGCGCCGATGCGTATGTGCCAACATCCAACAGCATACGCATGTATGAAACGTTGGCGAAGGCCGGCGTGTTTGTCGATCTCCACATTGTTGCCGGTGTCGCCCACGCTTTCGACTTTGCCCCGAGTCAGCTCGAAACCGTGCAGCAGGCCTCGGCGCTGTTTTTCCGCCGCGCCGTGAGCGAGCCCGGCGAGATCAAGGCCGAGGCAGCCAGGGCCGGAGAATCGCTGAGAGCTAACGCCGCGGCCTTCAACTTGCCGCGCTGATAGAGAGGACGAAGCTTGCCGGCCCCAGCTGCGTGACGATACGGGGTCGGCGTGAGGATGAGGGACAAACTATAGGAATCCTCTTTGAGATGGAGCAAGAAGACGCGCCTCCGCCCTTCGACAGGCTCAGGGCGAACGGGTTTGGTACTGAAAGCGTTAGGAATTTTCCGTTCGTGCTGAGCTTGTCGAAGCATGAACGGCAGTCACTCTCTACATCTCATTTAGGAAAACTATATAACAATATCCAGAGGAGATTAAACGACATGAAGATCGGCTTTTTTGCTATTGGCATCGGTAATTTGGCGCGGCCGGACCTCATTACTGAGGTCGCGACCAAGGCCGAGCGTCTCAACTTCTCGACCGTATGGGCGCCGGAGCACATCGTGTTGCTGGACCGCTTTGCTTCGCATTATCCCTATGCCAGAGGTGAGCAGTTGCCCATTCAGCTCGATATCCCCCTGCTCAATCCATTCCTCGCCTTGACATACGCGGCGGCGCATACGAGTCGGATCCGGCTGGCCACCGGGATCTGTCTCGTTCCCGAGTACCACCCGCTTCTGCTGGCCAAAGTCGTCGCTTCGCTCGACTATTTGAGTGGCGGGCGCGTCGCTTTAGGCATCGGCATCGGCTGGCTCGCGGAGGAATTCCAGGCGCTCGGCATCCCGTGGGAACGGCGGGCGCAGCGGACCCGCGAGTATGTCGAGGCGATGCGCCGCCTGTGGGAGGACGAACGCAGCAGCTACAGTGGTGAATTCGTGCAGTTCGAGGGCGCGCGCAGTTACCCAAAGCCGTTCAAGGGCGCGAAGCTGCCGGTCCTGGTCGGTGGGCAGACCGAACCGGCTTTGAAGCGGGCGGCGGCGTATGGCGATGGCTGGTGCGGCTTCAATTTGACACCTGCAGAGACCGCGCAGACGATCAACCGACTGCGAGAACTGCTCAAAGCCAATGAGCGGAGTCCACAGGACTTTGAATTCTTAGTCTCCCCCACGGCGTCAGCCACTCCGGCTGATCTTCAGCAGTACCGAGACGCCGGAGTGGACGAACTCTATCTGACGCCAGTGTTTAGCCGTCAGGTAAGTACCGCAGCCGAGGTCGCCACCCTGCTTGAGGAACTGGCGCACGCCTGGGTAGAGCCGGCGGCGCAGCTCTGACGATCGCCGCTCGTGTCAGTCGATTTCACCTGAGGAGGGTAGCATGATTAAGTACATCATCTGTGCGACGCGCAAAGCCGGGATGACGCGGGAGGAATTCAGCGCGTATTGGCGTCATCACCATGGTCCGTTGGTGAAAAGTGTGCCTGAATTCACGCGCCACGTGCGGAAGTATGTGCAGTGTCACATCGTCGGGGATGCGGTGCCACTGGGCACGGCAGCTGCCTACGACGGTGTGGCGGAATTGTGGTTTGACAGCCCGGAGGACCTGGTGAAAGCCTTTAACGAGCCCCGGTACCTGGAAGTTATTCGCCCCGACGAACTCAAATTCGTTGACCTTCACCAGTGTATTTCCTTCATCACCGAAGAGGTCTCGGTAGTGTGACGTGGAATACCCGCAAGAGGTCGTAACGGTCTGTGAACAGCCATCATCTGATGACGCAAGCGGGCAGCGCCTCAAAGACCTTGTAACGGAACGGGGCACGCCCGGTCAATTCATGAATTAGGTCGGCAGTCCCTTCTGTTCGAAGAGGTTATAGAGTTCGCGCACCGACAATCCCAACTCGCCCGCTGAGGTTGTTGTCACCTTTCGCCAAATTCAGCCAGCAGCGCCTGCGCCTCTTGCAAATCTTTGGTGTCAAACCCTTCGGTGAACCAGTGGTAAATCTCTGACAACATTCTGTGAGCTTCGGCGGTCTTGCCTTGTTGTTGCCACAGACGAGCGAGGCTGGTTGAAGCGCGCAGTTCCCACGACTTCGCCCGTTGGTGCCGAGCAATCTCGATGGCCTTGAGAAAACACGCTTCGGCTTCCGCCTCCGCTTGGGTGTTGGGTGCTAGGTGTTGGGTGCTAGGGACTTCGGACCTCGGACTTCGGACCTCGGACTTCGGACCCCGGACTCCGGACTGTTTTAGCGTCAGCTCCCCCTTGAGGCGGTAGAGTTCGGCTTCGTTCCAGCGTTCCTCAGTCTTCTCCACCATAGCGAGCGCCTCGGTC
>JACQEL010000838.1 GCA_016200595.1 Deltaproteobacteria bacterium | reverse complement strand
GGGGGATGTCCAGGTTGTCGGTGGTCGAGATCGACCACGGCAGATTGACCAACCATTCGAGGTAGGTACGTACCATCGAATGTTCAGCCGACTCGGGCGGAATAATCCGCAGTCGCTCTAATTCGTTCTCGGCCGCCTTCAGTGCCTCGGGAGGCATCTTGGCGTCCTCGATTTTTTTGCGCAGGTCTTCGATCTCGCCCGAACGCGAATCCCCTTCGCCGAGTTCTTTCTGAATGGCACGCATTTGCTGGCGCAGATAGAACTCTTTCTGGTTTTTGTTGAGTTCGCTCTGTACCTGCGACTGAATTTTGTTACCGAGTTCGACCAGTTCAATCTCGCGGTTGAGAATCGAGGAGAGCTTCTCTAAACGAGCACGCACGGTGAGCGTGTTCAGCAGGTCCTGCTTTTCATCGACCGAGATGTTGAGGTTAGCGGCAATAAGGTCAGCAGCTCTGCCCGGATCCTTGATATTCATCACCACGCCTTGGAGTTCATCCGGCAGGTATGGGACCATCGAGACGAACTTAGAAAACTGGCCGACCATGTGGGACTGCAGGGCATTCAGATCAGCCGAGGGCAGAGAAGTGTCCTGCAAGGGGGCAACCTGGGCGCGCAGGTAAGGCTCTTGCTGGACATATTCTCGAATCTCGATACGTCTCAATCCCTGGACCAAGATGCGCATGCTGCCGTCAGGATATTTGAGCGTCTTGAGAATGCGTCCGGCACACCCACGAGAGAAAAGCGCAGTCGGGGGTGGATTTTCGTCGTCAGGATTTTTTTGTGCCGCTAGCCCCAAGATGCCGTCACCTTTGCGGCAATCATCCACAAGTTTGAGCGAAGACCCACGTGAGATCAACAGCGGAACGATCTGTGCAGGAAAAATAACGACCCCTCGCAAGGGCAAGATCGAAAGTTCTTGCGGAATCGCAACGCCGCTCAGATCTTCGTCAAACCCGGCGGGACGTTGTTCTTGGGCTTCCGTGTCTGCCATTGAGGTATCCTCCGGTACTATTTAAGGAACTCTGGTAAAAATAATACATGCCCTCTGCTTGCACAAGGGGTAAAGACTAGTTACAACCTTACACCGCACGTGAGAAGGCAGCATGAATCCCGACAAGCTTTTCACTCTTGCTGAGGCCAATGCGCTGATTCCGCAGCTGGAACTCACCATGGAAAGGATGCAGCGCATCAGCATAAAAGTGCGAGAGGATATCGAAGCGCTGACCCGAGAACGTGGCGAACGCACCGGAGCAGAACTTTCGATGCAACAGCTCTTGCGTGTGAAACCGTCGTTGCGCGCGCGCTTTGAAGAATTGGCGCAAGCGGTGCAAGATATTGAGAAATACGGCTGTTCTTTTAAGGGGCTGGAGCTGGGACTGGTCGATTTTCCAGCTCAACTCGGAGATGAAGTAGTGGAACTGTGTTGGCAGTACGGCGAGAAAGAAATCGCCTTCTATCACCGCCGCGAGGAGGGATTTGCTGGTCGTCAGCTGCTTAAGCCGCAACAGCGCAAACCACAGTACTATCAGTGAGTAGCTGCTAAGTTTGGTCGCTCTGCGTCAAGGGCCAGGAAACGCTTGAGGTCGGTGCGTAAAATTTTTTTGTGAGCGATACGGTGGTCCAGTGTGGTGACCCTTCCCGTGCACGTTCGGAAGTGTTTCCTGAGACCCTCTGGAAACGCTACGGCAGGATATGGATTCGCTGATAACACGACCTGCTTGTGTGCCACTGGCGGCTAGTCCGCCAGTGCAACCGGACTACACGGGTAGCAAGCTACCCGTGGCACCCGAAAATCCAGATCTTGGTGGACTTTTCCTCTAGCGTTGTGAAAAAATATCGGGCGGTTCTCTTTGATCTCTTT
This sequence comes from Deltaproteobacteria bacterium, assembly GCA_016200595.1. Lineage (GTDB taxonomy): Bacteria > Desulfobacterota > Binatia > Bin18 > Bin18 > JACQEL01. The sequence continues at coordinate 3,998 of JACQEL010000838.1, read as the reverse complement.
GGTACGGTGGCCCTGTTTCAGCCGGACAGGCTGCCGCTCTTCGAGTGGCAAGGCAAGACCTCGCGCTCGACTATGGGCAGCTTGCGCGCGGTGATCGAGCAAAAAGTGCCCGAAGTTCCCTTCGCGAATTTTTTCTCCACTCTGTCGGAAGTTAGCCGTGAACTGGGAGAAGTGCGCGCCCGCGAGATGCGTGAGTTTTCTTCGGCGCACCGCTTTGGCTTGACCCTCGTGCGGGCCGGCTTACCCGATTCGCCGCAAACCCTGGCTCTGGCAGAAGAGCTGTGTCTCGCGCATATGGCGCTGCTCGCCGCCGCGACTCATATCCCGCCCGCTCATGTCACGTTGCTGAACCGGACACGCGCGCAGTATGGGATAGGTCTGGTGTCGAACTTTGATCACGGCCCGACCGCTCGGGGCATTTTGCTCAAAGGGGGCATCGAGGAGCAATTCCAGCACGTCGCGATTTCTGACGAGCACGGGTGGCGTAAACCCCATCCACAGATCTTTGTCGATGCTCTGGCGGCCCTCGGTGTAGAGCCGCGCGAAGCCTTGTTTGTCGGCGACTCTCCGGTCGATGATATTGTCGGCGCGAGGGGAGTAGGGATGGACGTTGCGTGGGTGAATGCGTCTGCTGCGGACCTCTCAGCTGGAGTTCCCGCTCCGGATTATATCGTGCGCGCCATTCCTGAACTCCAACCGATTCTGCTTTGCTGATGGCAGGCAAAATCCAAATCGCGGTGATTGGCGATGGTCAGCCGCCGGCTGAGGTAGCGGGCTGGGCCGAAGAAGTGGGCCGTTTATTAGCCCAGCGTGGGGCAGTGGTGGTCTGTGGTGGTCTTGGTGGAGTGATGGCCGCGGCCGCACGGGGCGCAGCTGCCGCAGGTGGGCTCACCGTGGGGATCTTGCCGACTTATGATCCAAGCACGGCAAATCCCGCGATTGCCGTGACGATTCCTTCCGGCATGGGAGAGGCGCGGAATGTGTTGGTGGTGGCGTCTGGTCAGGCGGTGATCGCCTTGCCCGGCTCGTATGGCACGCAATCCGAGGTCGCCTTGGCGTTGAAGCTGGGAAAGACCGTTGTCGGGGTGCGAGCTTGGGGGCACGTGCAAGGCGTGCAAGTAGCGGAGACCCCGGCGGAAGCGGTGGAACTCGCCCTGAAAGCAGTGCATGAGCTGAATACGGGAGAAGAAGACGAGTAGCTAAGAAAAAGGAGGGAATTCTTGTGTTGCTCCCGTCTGAAGATGCTGCGCTGTTTCTGCGCTTGTATCCTGCTCTGCTAGGCTTTGTCGCTGGACGATTGGGTGGTATCGAAGGGATCCACGACCTCGCAAGCTTCCACACCTGTGCGCGAGAGGCGAAGGCTAAGGTTCGGGACCAGCTTTACGAAAATTTGCATTTGCTTGATGCCTACGTGAGTGAAAACCCCGACGGCTGGAGTGACGCCGAGCTAGAGCTTATCGCCGCCTGGCATCGAGTCCGGCGCGGGACTTTCATCGCTCTGCGTGATCTCAAGAAGTTCACGCTCCTGCTGGACGAGCACGAACCACCTAGAGTCTATGGGGTGCTAGGGCTGACCACAGAGTTGGCTGACATGATGCCATTCCCTCTGCCAGTTATGCTTCAAGCAGTGCTCTTACCCTGGAAGGGGCAGATCGTCTGTGATGGGCTGATCGTTCCCTATAATGTGATTCTTGGCGGTGGTATCAGACGGAACGCGGAGGAGAGCTATCGGCAGGCAAAGATAGAAAGTGGCATTATCACGATCCTGGAGGAAACGGATGCAGCCGAGTCAGCAGCCCCTGTTCTGCGCGGGAGAGACCGGCGCTCCAAAGTACGTGTTAATGTCTTGCTCGACTCTGATGTCTTGGCGTATTTCGAGCAGGAGGCGAAGCGGTCTGGCAGGAGGCGAGACACGTTGATCAATGCCACGTTGCGTCAGGCGATCGAGGAAACTGTCAGTGAAAAAGACTCTAGCCGCCGCTAGAGCGATTTGCGGTTGAGTGCACGGTAGTTGAGTTCCGGGGTGCCACGGGCAGCTTGCCTACCCGTGCCCCGCCCTAGCACTGGCGGACCAACCCAATACTGTCCGGCATAAATTTACTGCGCTGTGCGTCGGCGGCACACTGATATGGAGTGCGCCGGCCTGGACGGCGCTTTGGCTCCCGGGCGCTGGGTGTTTGCCCCAGGCGTGTGGCCCGTGGCACCGCCCAGCCAAAGCGGGAGCGTGGCTCCCGCACTCCACAGGGCAAAGGCCTCAGTCCTAGGTCCCAGCCAGGAAAAATCCCGGACAGTATTGGGACCAGCCGCCAGTAGCACCCGCCCCACGTGCGCGTTCTTGCCAGTTCCTTCTTCCTACACAGGCAAAGGTAATTTGCTATAGCGAGGTGTTACAGATAACCTCAGACAAGACGCGCCTCCCGCCGCAGTTGTTCCTCTGTCAGGCGAAACGTGTCTGCACCATAGTCGGCCAACTTAGTGAGGAAGACGACTCGCGGCACTCCGGCCAAGCGAGCCGCCGCGCCTGACGACAAACGCCCGAGTTCGTAGAGCTTCACCGCGGCAGCCAGCCGCAGCTCCTCTCCAATCACTTCCGGAGCAAGCTTCAACGCGAGTATGCTTTCGTCCGGGATGTCGAGCGTAATGCGACTCATTGGCTGCCTCCCCGTCAAAGGCTCAAATTTTCAGTTTTCTTTCGGCAAGATTAGCAAATTCCCTGGGGTCGTTGAACTGCTTACCCTGGGCTCATACTCAACCTGTCGTTACTGGATAAGGACGTACAAGCCTGTCCTGAGCGCAGTCGAAGGGGGTTCAAGGTGACAGCAAAATAGTTCTATTAGTTCTTTTTCCGCGCAAAGATAAACGTTGCCCGCAGCCGGGTACGTTTTAAGGGTACGGTCATGTCTAACTCCGGACCTCCGCCAGCCACTTTTACTTTCGGCAGATTGTGCCCAAGGAGCGCCGTCTGAAAGACGTCCGCACCTTCATCGACGAGGAGGGCATTGGGTGCGCCTGCTTCTTTTAGTTTCCGAGCGGCTTCTTCCAGGATATGCCCAGTGCGTGTAGCTGGATTGCCTTCACACGCCAGAGCGAGGATTTTGTCGTTCGTTTTATTTAGACCGATTATCGTCCAGCCATAGGTGCTGCGTCTCAAATACATTTCGACTTGCGTGTCGTCTTCCGGGACGAAGCGAAACTCTCCTTGAGCCAACTCTAAACGAGGGTCAGAGACTTCGGTGTATTCCGCAAGTTGCATTGCGCCTCGTACTTGCTCCACTGAGGCTCCCAAGCCCTCGTACAACCGGCTGAAGAAAACAGGACCTGTCATAGCGGCGCGCTGGAGGTTTACGTCGTTAAGCAACTGCGCCTCGCCAAACCAGATGTCATCTTGGGTAACGCGCCCGAAGTAAAAGCGTGGGCGCCCCGGGTCGCCTGCGACACTTGGGAGGGGTGTACGTGGGTTGAGGTTCGGCATCTGCAGCAGATGGCGCAGGTCGCTGAACTGCTGAGAGAGGCGGCTAACATCTACGATTCTGCCGTCGCGGATGATTTGCTGGTTAGAAACCGCAAATTCAACCTCATCACTACATTGCACCCATTGCCCTCCGCGCTCCATCCAAACCATCTCGGGAACTGTCGCTGCATTGGCAAAGAACCGAACATCCTCAATCGTCACTTCGGAGCGATTTTCTCCTTTGGGCTTCCATTTGACGAGGCACGAATAGGTTCGGCTTGCCAGCGGCTCTTTGTGTAAGAAAATCAACACTGGATTTCCTCCAAGAGCCAGAGCAGAATTGACATACGCCACGTTCCACAGGTTCATCGTCAGGTCACCGCAGCCTTGCTGTCCGATGATTTCATGGTCCGGGTACACACGGGTAAACTCGGTGTCATGGGCAGGAAGCCGCGGATTCTCATTCACGTACTCCTGCAACACCCGGCTGACCTCTGGCGGCGCGTTTTGCGTTTGGGCGGTTGCCAACCTATTATTCCCATCGCTC
>JACQEL010000050.1 GCA_016200595.1 Deltaproteobacteria bacterium | reverse complement strand
GACCCCATGGCTCCCATGCTGAACGCCACGGCCGGCTTCTGCGCGGCGATAAGTTCCTCCACATTTTGACCAATCGCGACGGTGCACGAGGCGTGCAGTGCAATGTCTGTGAGGCTGCGTCCAACCGTTTGCGCCCCTTTGCGGATATGGGCGAGATGGGCCTCGGCATAATCGGGCGAAAATGAGGTGCCCAGCCATCCGTCCGCCGCCGCCCCAGTGTATTCAAGTGCCTTGGGCGCAAGCGTCGCCAGGAAAATCGGGATATGGGCGGGTGGATGATCGATGCGCAGGGCTTTGCCTTCGCCACCTGGTCGCGGCAAGGTGTGAAACTGCCCGGTATAGCGCAACTTTTCGCCGCGGAAGGCCATCCGGAGGATATCGACCGTCTCTTTCAGCCGGGTGAGCGGAGCGTGGAATGGAACTCCCTGCAACCCTTCCACAACCTGGGGGCCGCTGGTTCCCAAACCGAGGACGAATCGCCCCGCGGACAGATCGTGGAGCGCCAGGGCGGTCATGGCAGTCATCGATGGCGTGCGGGCGCTGATTTGGATGATGCCAGTGCCAAGCATGATGCGGCTCGTCTGACCCGCCAGGTAAGCGAGTGAGGTCACTGCATCCTGGCCCCACGCCTCGGCTGACCAGACGTAATCCACCCCCAAGCGCTCCGCCTGTTGGACAAACTCGACCATCCCGCGGATATTGGCACGAGTGGCTCCCCCTACAGTGATAGATGTTTTCATATGTGCTCCTTACTCTGAATTTTTGCTGCGCTCCGAGAGATTCTCCAACAGTGCTTTCGCGTCCTTGAGGTCCTGCGTGTCAAACCCTTCGGTGAACCAGTTGTAGATCTCGGCCAACATTCGTCAAGCGTCCGGAGATGATCGGGGACGGCGGTTTCCATCGCCGGACACTTTTTTCTGCTTGACCCCTGTAGCAGGTTCAGAGTACGGTGTCACAACGCGAGGATTGCACCCCTTTGTGCGGAGATCTCATCCCGCGGGGAGCAAGGCCCTCAGAGGGAAAAGGAGATAACTGTGGATTCTTCCCCCTCACCGAATAGCCAAAACGCGGCGCTGCACATGACACCCGCAGAGGACTCCATCCAAACCGTCTTGCAACGCATCAACCATGTCTTTAACTCTACCCTGGACCTCAACGAAGTCCTGCAGAAGATTATTGCTGAGATTGTTCCCCTCTTCGCTGCCCAAAGTGCTTCGGTCATTCTTTATCACGAGACTACCCAGGAGGCGGAGATCTCCACCTCCTACACCACTGCGGCGTTGCACGCCCTACGCTATCCTTTGGTCGGTTCGCTTGCGGGCTGGGTAGCAACACACAAGCGTCCCTTGCGAGTTGCCTCCGTGACTGCGGAGGAGTGGCCCACGTCGTGGCAGGTGGCGGTGCAGTTAGGCGCTCCTCCCCTCCAGGTCTCGGTCCTGTTGGTGCCATTGTGGAGACAGGGGGCGGTGATAGGCAGTCTGGAGGTGGTATGGCAGGCTCCGCACGCTGTTACGGACTATGAAGAACACCTCTTAGAGGCAGTCGCCGTACCGGCCGCCCTCGCGCTCACTAACGCCCGGCTCTATCAGGAGAAAGCGCAGGCGTTGCAGGCCGCGAAGGCCAGTGAGGAGCAGTTTCGTCTCCTGAGCGCGGCCTCGCCAGTCGGCATCTTCCAAACAGACGCCCAGGGTCAGGCACTGTATACCAACCAACGATGGCAGGAGATCACCGGGGTGACCCTGGCTGAGAGTCTAGGAGACGGCTGGAGTCGCGCGCTCCATCCAGAAGACCGCGCGGCAGTCGTCGCAGCATGGACTGCCGACGCGCGGGCAGGGCGCGAGTTCTCCCGCGAGGTGCGCCTGCTGACTGAACAGCAAGGGGTGCGTTGGGTGTATACCCGCTCCCGGGCCATGCGCACGGAGGACGGGACGATTATCGGCCACGTCGGGACGGTGGAAGATATCACCGAGCGCAAACAAACTGAGGATGCCTTGCGGGCGAGTGAAGAGCGCTACCGCACGCTGTTTGAAAACGCCAATGATGGGATCGCCTGCCTCACCGCAGAGGGAATTATTACCAGCGTGAATCGCGGGTTAGAAACGATGCTGGGTTGGTCCCGCACAGAGATGATTGGGCAAAGCTATCAGCGGTTCCATACTCCCCCTTCTCTCAGGACCGAAGAAGAGCGGATTCGCCGAGTACGGGCTGGGGAGAAAGTGTCCTCGATTGCTGAGATAGAGTTAGTACATAAAGATGGGACAGTCATACCAGTGGAAGCTCACACCCGCTTTATGCGCAATCCAGACGGCAAAGCCATCGGAGTCCTGGCCATCCTGCGCGACATCACGAAGCGCCGAGCCGTAGACCAGATGAAAGACGAGTTTGTCTCGGTGGTGAGTCATGAGTTGCGGACGCCTCTCACTTCGATTCGCGGCGCTCTGGGCCTCTTGACCAGTGGTCTGGTTGGCGCGCTGCCGGACAAGGGGCAGCGCATGTTGGAGATTGCCCTGAATAACACGGACCGGCTCATCCGCTTGATCAATGACATTCTGGATATTGAGCGCATGCAGTCGGGCAAAGTCACCCTACAGTGCAAGCTGTGTGACGCCGCCCTCCTGCTTGGCCAAGCGGTGGACGAGATGCAAGCGATGGCTGACAAGGCTGGGGTGACGCTGGCGCTGGCTCCTCAGTCTCTGCGGCTCTGGGCCGACCCGGACCGCCTCGTCCAAACCCTGACCAATCTGCTGAGTAATGCCATTAAGTTTTCGCCGCCCGGCGGGACGGTGTCCGTGAGGGTGGTGCGGCAGGACAAAGAGGCCATCTGTACGGTCCAGGACCAGGGGCGGGGTATTCCAGCGGATAAGCTGGAGACTATCTTTGAGCGCTTTCAGCAAGTGGATACCTCAGACGCTCGCCACAAGGGCGGCACCGGGCTCGGGTTAGCGATTTGCCGCAGTATTGTCCAACAACACGGGGGCCGGATTTGGGTAGAGAGTCGGGTAGGTACGGGCAGCACCTTTTCTTTCACGGTTCCACTGTGGTCAGAGACCGAGCAAGCGGGAATAGAGCCGGTGGGACAACCCTTGGTGTTAGTGTGCGATGATGATCCCGCAGTGTTGGCAGTGATAGAGGCAGTGTTAGAGCAACGAGGATATCAGGTAGTGACAGCGACCACAGGACAAGAGACGGTAGCACTAGCCGAGGTCCAGCAGCCGGCGGTTATTCTTCTGGACCTGCTCATGCCCCAGATGAATGGTTGGGAGACTATGGCCGCACTGAAGCGTAACCCCGTCGCCCAGCATATTCCCATTATCATCTTCAGTCTGCTCTCGCCGCCTGCGGTTCCCCCTCCCCACGCTGGTTTTGTGGAGTGGGTAGAGAAGTCTCAGGGTGAGGCAGCGTTAGTTGAGGCGCTCAAGCGGGCCTTGGAGGAGCGCGCGAAGGTGGCGCGGGTGTTGGTCGTGGAAGATGACCTCGATCTCTCGCGAGTGCTCCTGGCGATGTTTCAGCGGCACGGGATCGAGACGGTACATGCTCGCACGGGGCGGGAGGCGATTGAACGGTGTGAGCAGGAAATGCCCAATTTGCTCGTGTTAGATGTGATCTTACCGGACGGAGATGGATTTCTGGTGGCGGACTGGTTGCGGCAGCAGGACCGGCTGCGGCAGGTTCCGGTGATGGTGTATTCGGCCAAAGATCTCGACGCGGGAGAGCGGGAACGGTTACAGGTAGGGCAGACGGAGTTCTTCACCAAAGGCCGCATTACGCCTGAAGAGTTCAAACAGCACGTGATACAGTGGCTCAGCCGCATCCTCCCCGCGGGCGAGAGGGGTTCTGGGTAAAGGATGACCGGCGGGTCACTCAATACCGTTACGCTCAACACTCCAGCAGTTCTCCCTTGTTTGAGTCCTACTTGATTTGAGCCTGAGACTGTCCGTCCAAAAGAAATGCCAAGAGCACGGCGTTTCAATCGCTGAGACTGAAGACCTGTTCAAACGCCCGATCATGATTCTGCCTGATCTGGCGCACTCTCAAACAGAGACGCGCATGAGGGCAATTGGTAAAACCAAGCAGGGTCGTAGCGTGTTCATCGTCTTCACGATCCGAAAGAGCGGCAGGAAACAGCTTATCCGTCCGATCAGCGCACGGTACATGCACGCAAAAGAGGTTAAACACTATGAAGAAGAAAATCCCAACCTTTAAGACCGATGCCGAAGCGGAGCGCTTTGTTGCAACCGCTGACCTCACGAAATACGACCTCTCTGGCGCAAGGCCCGTGCGGTTCGAGTTCGAGAAAAAAGACGGGCAACTCAACATGCGCGTGCCCAAGTCGTTGCTTGACGCGGTGAAGGCGCGGGCAAAAGCGCGGGGCATTCCCTATACGCGGCTCATCCGTGAAACCCTCGAACAGGCCATGACAACAGGGAAATTGTAGGGGCCAACTGCGGTCAATCCCCTCTGGGAACTGGATGCAGCAGATTGGGAGTTCTGCGTGAAAGGGATTGAAGATTGGACCCACACGCTCCAGACTCTTTTGCTGACATAATCCAGCGTACTCGGGCAACCTCGTGCCCTCCGTCTCAAGTATGGTCAGATAGGTGGTGTCATACCTTCTTCAGCCGTTTGACAACTGAGAGGCAGCAGGGGGATAATCGCTGCCATGTCAGAGAGCCTGACAAAGACGGCGACCGAGACCCGCAAGCTGGCCGCGATCATGTTCACGGATATCGTGGGCTTCAGCCGCCAGATGGGCAGCGACGAAGCCCGTATGCTGCGGTTGCTGGATATCCATAACCAAGTCGTTCAGCACGCTGTTACAGACCACCACGGCACGGTCATCAAGACCATGGGCGATGCGTTCTTAGTGGATTTTCCCTCTGTCGTGCATGCCGTGCAATGCGCGCAACATATTCAAGCCCACTTCCGCACCCAGAATGCCGAGAAGGAGAAAGCCGAGCAGATTCACGTCCGCATCGGCATCCATCTGGGCGACATCGTTCAACGCGATGGCGATGTGTTTGGCGATGGGGTGAACATTGCCTCCCGCTTGCAAGGGCTGGCTGAGCCGGACACCATCTGCGTCTCAGACGTAGTCTACCGTGATGTGAGCAAGAAGCTCTCGCTTGGGGCTGTCGTGTCGTTAGGTCGTCCGCGGTTAAAGAACATTCCCGAGCGATTCCACGTCTATGCTCTTCTGGCTGACTCTCCCAAAGGCTTGCGTCAGACACTACACGTCCAGAGTGTGAAGCTCAAACACAAGAAGCGGGTCTGGCAGGTGGTGGCAGCGGTGGTGGTAGTGGGAGTGATTAGTGTGGGCATGCTCGTGATGAAGACTCGCTACTTTCCTTCTACTCCGCAAAGTCTGCCGCCGGAGAGTGCTGCCACTGGTACTCCCTCGTTGCCCTTGCCCGACAAGCCCTCCATCGTCGTGCTGCCCTTTGACAATATGAGCAAAGACCCCGAGCAGGAGTATTTCAGCGATGGAATCACCGAGGATCTGATCGCTGATCTCTCGAGGCTTTCGGGACTCTTTGTCATTGCTCGCACCTCGGCCTTCACCTACAAAGGCAAAGCGGTCAAACTGGGAGACGTGAGCCGCGAGCTAGCGGTATGAAGAGGCAATTACTGTGCTCAAGCAAGCCATTGGTCGTAATCCGCATCTCCCGGCTGCCTATCTTGCGCTGGCAGTTACTTATAGTGAGTTGGGCCGGGAGGAAGAGGCACGAGGAGCCGCGACCGAACTGCTCAAAATCAATCCGACCTTCTCTCTGGAGTTGTGGATAGAACGAGTGCACTTCAAAGATCCACTGGTAACAGAGCGCTATCTTGCCGCCCTGCGCAAGGCGGGGCTGAAATGAGGATGAACAACCAGTGACAGATCGTTACTAACACGCCTATGAGTCCAGACAGTAGGAGACTGACACCCACAGGAGCACACCGATGGAGATCAATCTTGACGACCTCACCGAAGCCGAACTGATCGCGCTGAACCATCGTATTGTGGAACGACTGCGATTCTTGCACCAGATGCGTGCGCATGCCCACATGCTGGAGTTCAAGATCGGCGACCGCGTCACCTTCCAGCCAGACGGCCAGCCCCCGGTGACGGGCATGCTCACCCGCTATAACAAGAAGACGGTGACGGTCATCACCGACGAGGGTCAGCACTGGAATGTGGCGCCCAGTTTCCTGCGCAAGGGCGATGCTGGGGTCAATCCGGAGGGGAACCAGCCGAAAGTAATCGCGCTCAAGTCCCGCTGAAGGGAGCCAGCCGAGGGTGGCAGCGGTGAGGGGACATGGGAAACGGTGGGGCAACACACATGGGGCATTGGGAGCATCAACTCCGTGGATGGGCGCACCTTTGCCGGACGGCGAATTGGAGTTAGCGACCCAATCTTTGCACGGGATGCTCGACGAGCAGCGTAGGGTGGGTCACGACCCACCCTACAACGCTGGTAAGCGTTCAGGGGGTCAGGCCGTATGACCCTGCGGGTAGGGCATCTTCCTCCGTCCCACAGCCGTTTGACAACTGCACGGTGCGTGCACGATAATCGCTGCTATGCCCGAGGACAGCGCTAGTGCACTACGAAGCGAGACCCGCCGCCTGGCCGCGATCATGTTCACCGATATCGTCGGCTTCAGTCACCAAATGGGCGCCGACGAAGCCCGCATGCTGCGGCTGCTGGACATCCATAACCAGATCATCAAGCAGGCTGTAACTGAGCATCACGGTACGATCATCAAGACGGTGGGTGATGCGTTCTTGGTGGATTTCCCTTCTGTCGTCAACGCGGTTCAGTGCGCCCAGCGTATCCAGACGCAATTCCGTTCCCATAACGACGAGAAAGAAGCAGCCGAGCAGATTCATGTCCGCATCGGCATCCACTCGGGCGATATCGTGCAGCGGGACGGCGATGTCTTCGGAGATGGAGTCAACATCGCTTCCCGGCTGCAAACGCTGGCTGAGCCCGATACCATTTGCCTCTCTCAGGTTGTCTATAAGGAGGTGGAGAAGAAGCTGCTGCTCGGCACGGTGGTGTCGTTAGGGCGGCCGAAGCTGAAGGGGATTGCCGAGCGGTTCCCCATCTATGCCTTGCTGCCCGACCACTCTACAGGGCTGCCCCAAGCGTTGCGACGGCAAGGGCGAAAGCTCCGGCGGGTAGGGACTACCCACCTTGCCTGGGCCGGGCTGGTAGTGGGAGTGCTCATTGGGGAAGCGATCATCGCGCTCTTGTCACCCTCATTAAGCCGTAGTCCGCAACCCGAAATCCGTACTCACGAGACGCTACCGTTGCCCGACAAGCCCTCGATTGTTGTGTTGCCCTTCGTGAACCTGAGTGGTGACTCCGAGCAGGAATACTTCAGTGACGGCATCACCGAGGAATTGACCGCCAGCCTCTCTCAGCTCTCCAGTCTGTTCGTCATTTCTCGTAATTCCGCCTTCACCTACAAAGGGAAAGTGGTAAAGGCACCAGACATCAGCAAGGATCTCGGGGTGAAATACGTGCTCGAAGGCAGCATACGCAGGGCGGGCAACCAAGTGCGGGTCACCGTGCAGTTGATTGACGCCGTGCAGGATAACCATCTGTGGGCTGAACGCTACGATCGACCTATGCAAGACCTCTTCGCCCTACAAGATGAGATCGTACAGAAGATCGTGACGACGCTGAAGCTCCAGTTAACGCTGACCAGGCAAGGGCTACTGGTGCGTAAACGCACGGAGAACCTAGAGGCATATGACTATTACTTACGCAGCACCGAGGCTCAGTCTCGCGCCATAATCGAAGGGCAGCAAGAAGCCAATGAGTCGGCACGGCAGCTGTTTGAGCATGTCCTTGAATTGGACCCCACTTTTGCCGAGGCATATGCAAGGCTGGGAATAACCTACATTTTAAATTTTTCCGGGAATAAAGACCCTGCTCAGTCTATGGAGCAAGCCTTTGCACTGGAGCAAAAAGCTCTTGCTTTAGACGACTCCCTCCCTTTGGCCCACAGCCAGTTGGGCTGGATATATCTGTATAAAAAGCAGCATGAGCAGGCCCTTGCCGAGGCAGAACAAGCCCTGGTCCTCGATCCCAATTGGGCTAATGGTTACAGGGTGCTAGGAACTATTCTGACCTATGCGGGACGACCAGAGGAGGGCATCGGGGTGATAGAGAAAGGCTTGCGTCTCAGTCCCAGGTATCCAGTCTATCACTTACAGGGCTTAGGTTTTGCCTATCGTGTGGCGGGGCGGTGTGCGGAAGCAATCGCTGCCTCGCAGAAAGCGCTCTCGTTCGCTCCGACGTTTCTGGGAGACCATGTGAATTTGGCGATCTGCTATGCTGAATTAGGTCGGGAGGAAGAAGCACGGGCTGAGGTGGCAGAAATTCTGCGGCTCAATCCCAACTCTTCGCTGGAGGGGGCGAAGCGCAATATGCCCTTCAAAGATCCAGCAATGTTGGAGCGTGAACTTGGCGCTCTGCGCAAGGCCGGGCTGAAGTAGCAAAGGGTAGCACCCGATGACTCAAGCTGAGACCCGCAAGTTAGCCGCGATTATGTTCACAGACATGGTAGGGTTTAGCCGCCAGATGGGCAGCAACGAAGCCCGCATGCTGCGG
>JACQEL010000840.1 GCA_016200595.1 Deltaproteobacteria bacterium | reverse complement strand
GTTCCCGTCGGCCATGCGACCAACTTAGCGGCACGGATGGAACAACTGGCCGCGCCGGGCTCGATTCTGGTGACCGATTCCACCCATAAGCTCACGGACGGGTATTTTGCGTTCAAGAACTTGGGCAAGACCCAGATCAAAGGAGTGGAAGAGCCGCTCTCCGTCTACGAAGTATTAGGAGCGGGACCGTTACGCACGAAGCTGCAAGTCTCTGCCCGGCGTGGCCTCACCCGCTTTGTGGGGCGACAGAGTGAACTAGAACAGATGCAACGCGCCTTGGTGCAAGCCAAAGACGGCCACGGCCAGATCGTCGGGGTAATGGGTGAACCCGGATTGGGCAAATCGCGCCTGTTCTATGAATTCAAGTTGCTTTCCCAGAGTGGGTGTCTGATTCTGGAGGCCTACTCGGTCTCGCATGGCAAAGCCTCGCCCTATCTGCCGGTGATTGAACTGCTCAAGAGCTACTTTCAGATACAGCTCTCGGATGACGAGCGCCTGAAACAAGAGAAGGTCACGGGGAAGGTCCTGACGCTGGAGCGGAGTTTAGAAGACACCTTGCCCTATCTGTTTGCGCTGCTCGGCATCGACGACCCGCAAGCGAACTTGGCCCAGATGGACCCGCAGATTCGGCGCAAACGCACCTTTGAGGCGCTCAAGCGGCTGTTCTTCCGTGAGAGTCTTAAACAACCCCTGATGCTCATCTTCGAGGACTTGCATTGGATCGACAGTGAAACCCAAGGCTTTCTCGACACTCTGAGTGAGAGTGTAGCCTCGGCCAAGGTCCTGCTGCTGGTGAACTATCGTCCCGAATACCGCCAGGAGTGGGGGCAGAAGACCTACTACACGCAACTGCGCTTGGCGCCCTTCGGCAAAGCGGAAGCGGAAGAATTTCTCGCTGTTCTCCTGGGCGAGCACGGGTCCCCGCTCCCTGCCAGGCCTGTCCTGAGCACAGTCGAAGGAGAGGGGAACAGGGTGAGGGTGGATACCGAGGCATTGCCCCGACTCAAGCAATTGATCCTGGAAAAGACTGAAGGCACGCCGTTTTTCATGGAAGAGACTGTCCAGGAGTTACTGGAGCAGGGGGTGCTCGTGCGCGATCCGCGTGTAGGGTGGGTCACGACCCACCCTACACTACCCACCGATCTGCATATCCCCACCACCGTCCAAGGCGTGCTTGCTGCTCGTATCGACCGCCTCGCCCCAGAGGAGAAAGCCTTGCTCCAACAGCTCGCTGTCATTGGCCGGGAGTTTCCGTTGAGCTTGGTGAAGCAAGTCCTTCCGCGACCGGAAGACGAACTCTATCGGCTTCTTGCCTCGCTCCAGCACAAAGAGTTTCTCTACGAACAGCCCGCGTTCCCGGAAGTCCAATACCTCTTCAAGCATGCACTGACGCAGGAGGTGGCCTACAACTCCGTGCTGATCGAGCGCCGTAAAGCCCTGCATGAACAAACGGCCCAGGCAATCGAGCAGCTCTGGCACGAGCGGTTAGACGATCACTACAGTGAACTAGCTCATCACTACAGTCGCAGTGGGAACACCCAGAAGGCGGTGGAGTATCTCGGGCTGACAGGACAACAGGCCGGGCAACGGTCGGCCAATGCGGAAGCGATCAACCATCTCACCATGGCTTTAGCGTTGCTCAGAACTCTGCCAGACACCCCCGAGCGCGCGCGACAAGAACTCACGCTGCAGGTTGCTCTTGGCCCCTCACTCCAAGCTACCAAGGGCTGGGCGGCCCCAGAAGTGGAACACGCCTACTCCCAGGCGCTCGCACTGTGCCAGCAGGTGGGAGAAACTCCGCAGCTCTTCCCCGCGCTCTTTGGACTGCAGGCGTTTTATGTACATCGAGCAAAGTTGCAGACCGCGCGCGAGCTGGCGGAGCAGGGCCTCAGTCTGGCCCAGAAGGCGCAAGACCCGGCTCTCTTATTGGAGGCCCACCATATGCTCGGGTACAACTTACTCTATCTTGGAGAGTTGACCCTGGCCCGAGAGTACACGGAACAGGGGATTGCTCTCTACGATCCCCACTATCACTCTCTAGCCTTTCTCTACGGGGGAGATGATCCGGGAGTGTGCTGCCTCTCCCACAGGGCCCTGGCCCTGTGGTCTCTGGGCTATCCAGACCAAGCCTTGAAGAGCGCGCACGAGGCACTCACGCTGGCTCAGAGGTTGTCTCATCCCTTGAGCCTGGCTGTGGCCCTGAGCTTTGCGGCGATGCTTCATCAATTCCGCCGGGAGAGACAACCGGCCCAAGAGCAGGCAGACGCAGCCATGACCCTCTCGACTGAGCAGGGGTTTCCGTACGCTTTGGCAGAGGGAATTATCCTGCGGGGCTGGGCGCTGACCGAACAGGGACAAGGAGAGGGAAGTGCCCAGATACGCCAGGGCTTGGTCGCCTACCGGGCCACGGGAGCAGAGTCATTCCGGCCGTATCATCTCGCCCTGCTGGCCGAAGCGTATGGCAAAGGAGGACAGATCGCAGAAGGGCTGAATATGCTGGCTGAGGCGCTGGCCACGGTGGACAAAACCGGGGAACGTTTCTACGAGGCCGAGCTGTATCGGCTGAAGGGAAAATTAGTCTTACAGTCCGGCGTCCGGGGTCCGGCGTCCGAAAACCCTAACACCCAGCACCCAGCACCCAGCACCCCAGCGGAGGCGGAAGCCGAAGCGTGTTTTCACACAGCCATCGAGATTACCCGTCAGCAGCAAGCGAAGTCGCTGGAGTTGCGAGCAACGATGAGCCTGAGCCGGCTGTGGCAGCAGCAGGGCAAGCAAGAAGAGGCCCGGCAGTTGCTGGTCGAGATCTACGACTGGTTTACGGAAGGATTTGATACGGCCGATCTACAAGAGGCCAAGGCGCTGTTGGACGCGTTGGCGGAGGGACGCTGATGGACCTCTATGCTGCGCTCGACCAGGTAGTGGATCTGCTGCGCCAGCGAGGCAGGTTGACCTATCGCGCCCTCAAATATCAATTCAACCTTGACGACGAAGGGCTAGAAGCGCTCAAAGAAGAACTCATCAACGCGCAACAGGTCGCCACCGATGAAGGCGGCAAGGTGCTCGTCTGGGCTAGCGCTTCACCAGTTGCCAGTTCTCAGTTGTCAGTTGTCAGTTCCCAGCCCCCAACCCCTAACACCCAGCACCCATCTAGCACCCAGACTGCGGACCTCGGACTGCGGACCTCGGACTTTCCTAGACGCTGGACACCGCCACATTTGGCCGAGCGCATTCTGGCCGCACAGGCGGCGCTGGCAGCGCGCGTGGGTACGGATGGGGAGCGCAAAACCATCACGGCGCTGTTTGCCGACATTAAAGGCTCGATGGAGCTGCTCGAGGATCTTGACCCTGAGGATGCGCGGCGCCTCGTTGACCCGGCTTTGCACCTCATGATGGAGGCCGTGCATCGCTACGAGGGCTACGTGGTCCAGTCCACGGGCGATGGCATCTTTGCCTTCTTTGGCGCCCCATTGGCGCACGAAGACCATCCCCAGCGCGCGTTGTATGCCGCCCTGAGAATGCAAGAAGACAGCAAGAGATACGCGGAGCAGTTGCGCTTAGAGCGCGGACTCAATTTGCAAATTCGGGTGGGCGTGAACACGGGAGAAGTCGTGCTGCGTTCGATCCGCAAAGACGATTTGCGCACCGACTACACCCCCATCGGCCACTCGACCAGTTTAGCGGCGCGCATGGAGAGTTTAGCCACCCCGGGCTCGGTGCTGGTGAGCGAAGACACCCACAGACTCACCGAGGGCTATTTTGCCTTCAAGTCGCTGGGGGCGGCCCGAGTGAAAGGAGTGAGTGAGCCGGTACACATTTACGAGGTGGTGGGCGTGGGGCCGCTGCGCACGCGGTTGCAGGTGGCGGCCCGCCGCGGGCTCACCCGCTTCGTGGGCCGGCAACCCGAGGTAGCCCAGCTGCGGCTCGCTTTAACGCAGGCTCAAGCTGGGCATGGCCAAATCGTCGGAGTGATGGGGGAACCCGGCCTGGGCAAATCCCGGCTGTTCTACGAATTCAAGCTCCTCACGCCCGGTGGATGTTTAGTGCTGGAAGCCTTCTCGGTGTCGTATGGCAAAGCATCCCCGTATCTGCCCCTCATCGAACTGCTCAAGCAGTATTTTGACATCGGCGCGGAGGACGATGAACGTAAGCGGCGGG
Source organism: Deltaproteobacteria bacterium (assembly GCA_016200595.1). GTDB lineage: Bacteria > Desulfobacterota > Binatia > Bin18 > Bin18 > JACQEL01. The sequence continues at coordinate 2,152 of JACQEL010000840.1, read as the reverse complement.
AGAGGATTACGGGGAAAGTCCTCACCCTGGACCGCAGCCTGGAAGACACCCTCCCCTATCTCTTTGCCCTGTTGGGCATTGAAGAACAGCCCTCTCCTTTACAGCAAATGGACCCACAGATTCGCCGTCGGCGCACCTTTGAAGCACTCAGGCGGCTGTTCGTGCGTGAAAGTCTCGCCCAGCCTCTGGTGCTGATCTTTGAGGATCTCCACTGGATTGACAATGAGACCCAGGGGTTTCTCGATTTGCTCAGTGAAGGTGTCGCCTCGGCCAAAATCCTGCTGCTGGTGAACTACCGGCCCGAGTATCGTCACGAGTGGGGGCAGAAAACCTACTATACCCAACTGCGGCTCGCACCGCTGGGTCAGGCAGAGGCCGAAGAGCTGCTGACCTTCTTACTCGGTCATGACCTCAGCCTGCTCACCTTGAAGCAGCAGATCTTAGCCAAGACCGAAGGCACGCCGTTTTTCATGGAGGAGGTCGTGCAGACCCTGGTCGAAGAGCAGGTGCTCCGCGGCCAGCGCGGCAACTATCGCCTGGCGCAGGTCGCGACCGAACTGCATATCTCACCCACGGTCCAAGGGGTGTTGGCCTCACGGATTGATCGGTTGGCGGCAGAGGAAAAAGCGTTACTGCAGCACCTCGCCGTCATCGGGCGAGAGTTTCCCGTGGGCCTCGTGCGGGCGGTGCTCCCCCAGTCGGAGGAGGAACTCTATCGGCTGCTGTCGTCGCTGCAACGGAAGGAGTTTCTCTACGAACAGCCCGGATTCCCAGAGGTGGAGTACCTCTTTAAGCATGCCCTGACCCAAGAGGTCGCGTACAATTCCGTGTTAATAGAGCATCGGAGAGCGCTGCATGAGCAAGTGGGGCAGGCGATTGAGGCGAGGTACAGCCGACAACTCGACGAGCATTATAGTGAGCTCGCCCATCATTATGGTCGGAGCGGCAACGCCGAAAAAGCAGTACGCTATTTCGGCCTTGCTGGGCAGCAAGCTGCCCAACGATCTGCAAATACCGACGCAATTGCTCATCTGACAACTGCCCTTGGGCTGCTTACCTCCCTACCGGTGACGTCAACGCGCGCCCAGCACGAGCTCGGTTTACTGACAAGTTTAGGACCAGTCTTGATGGCGGCCAAGGGGTTTGCCGCACCTGAAGTCGGCGAGATCTATGCTCGGGCACGAGCTTTGTGCCAGCACGGAGAAGACTCGGAACAAGCCCTTTCCGTACTCGCCGGGCTGCGGGTCTTTTATCAGGTGAGAGGAGAACATCAGACATCCAAGGAACTTGCGGAGCAGGCCTTGGCTTTGGCCCAACGGTCCCAAGATCCAACCCTTCTCCTCGCTGCTTACCGAGGGTTGACCGCGAGTGCTTTCCCGATGGGGGACTTTGTTGCCGCACGAGAGTACGCTGAGCGGGGAGTTGCCCTTTATGATCCACGGCAACATAGGATGCTCGGTGCTCGCTATGGGGGGATAGACTTCGGGGTGACTTGTCTCTCGTATCTCTCCTATACCTTATGGGCGCTTGGTTATCCAACCCAAGGGGAGAAACGATTGCGGGAAGCTTTTGTACTCGCCCACGATTTAGCCCATCCATTTAGTCAAGGCTTTGCCCAGATCTCCGCCGTCCAGCTCTATTGGTTCCGCAGAGACGTCCAGACAACGCGAGAGCAAGCGGAAGCGCTCATTACGCTGTGCACGGCCCAAGGTTTCCCCCAGTGGTTGGCATTGGGTGACATTATGCTGGGCTACACGCTTGCCGTTCAGCAACGTAGTGAAGAGGGAGTAAGACGGATTCTTGACGGGATAGCTGCTCACCGAGCCACCGGGGCTGGGTTCCAGCTGCCTTTGTATTTGGGCCTTCTCGGGGAAACGTATGGGCAAATTGGAGCACCCGAAGAGGGTCTACACTCGGTGGAAGAAGCGTTAACGCTGGTCAACAAAAATGACGAGCGTCTCTTTGAGGCGGAACTGTATCGGCTGAAAGGCGAATTGTCACTGCAGTCCGAAGTCCGAAGTCCGAGGTCCGAAGTCGATAATCCGCAATCCGCATTCCGCTTCGGCCTGGATCTTCCATTGGCCATGCAATTGGAGGCCGAAGCGTGTTTTCTCAAAGCAATTGACGTCGCACGACGACAAGAGGCAAAGTC
>JACQEL010000839.1 GCA_016200595.1 Deltaproteobacteria bacterium | reverse complement strand
TACTCGAAGACCACCGTGCACCAGTGGTGTCGCTGCAAGTCTGGTACAAAGTTGGCTCACGCAATGAGCACCTCGGCACCACTGGTATCTCCCACCTCCTGGCGCACCTCATGTTCCGTGGCACCGCCAAATATGGCCAGGGAGAATTCTCCCGGTTCGTGCAAGCACGCGGGGGTTCGCATAACGCCTTTACCGCCGAAGATAATACCGTCTATTTCGAAAATGCCGCGGCTCCGCACCTGGATCTGCTGCTTGATCTCGAAGCCGACCGGATGGCCAATCTGATCCTCGACGAAACTGGCTTTGCCGCGGAAAAGAAAATCGTCATGGAAGAACGGCGGATGCGCACGGTTGATGAGCCTGCCGCCGAGTTAATGGAGCAGGTGAGTGCGGCCGCCTATACGGCCCATCCGTATGGTTGGCCGGTGGTCGGCTGGATGCACGATCTCGAGACCGTCACGCTAGAGGACGTGCAACAGTATCGTCAGGTGATGTACGCCCCGGACAATGCGCTCCTGGTCATTGCTGGAGACGTGACCCCAGCCACCTTATTGCCCAAGGTCACAGCCTTCTTTGGTGCAATCCCCTCTAGTACTCCACCTCCTAAAGTGAGAGCAATTGAACCAGCACAGCGCGGCGAACGCCGGGTCACCCTTAAGCGCCCGGCTTCGCTGCCGGTGTACGTCGCCTCCTATCACGTCCCGAATTTAGAAAATGAGAACAGTTTCGCCCTCTCACTCCTGGCGGTCATTCTTGGCGGGAGTCGCAGTGCGCGCTTGCAACGGGCTCTGGTGGAAGAGAAAGCTCTCGTCCTCAGCGCCGATGCAGACTATGACCGAACCTCGCACGATCCCAGCCTGTTTTCTCTCTCCATGCGGGTCGCGCCTGGGAAGCGCTGGCAGGAGGCTGAGACCGCGCTCTATCAGGAAGTGGAAAAGCTGAAGAAACAGCCGGTGACTGAGAAAGAACTCGAACGCGCCAAAAATCTGGTCGAGTCTACGCTCATCTATGGACAGGATTCGCTCTTTTACCGCGCTTTGCAACTCGGCGAATATGCCTCCCTGGGAGACTGGTCTTTGCTCCTCAAGGTCGTGCCGGGAACTCGTGCCATTACCGCGGCAGATTTACAACGGGTGGCACAGACCTACCTCAACGAGGATAACCGCACAGTCGGCCTCTTGATCCCCGAAGGCGCTCCAGTGCGAGAATCCCCGGACGGCGGCTTGGGCAGCAAGAGCGTCCACTAAAGTAGGGGCGAAGCATTTGCCCCGGATAGATCAACGCCGTGGGGAACCTGACACGCAAATGCTTCGCCCCTACTCCAGCGTCTGTTCCTCGACTTTCACTTATTGATTATTCCCAGCGCGATACAGCGGTTTGCCCTTGCATGAAGAGAGAAAGAAGGTAGGCCGGAATAATCGCAGCGTTTCCGGCAGAGACGAGCACGCCGGGAACGGCCTGCGGCCTTATCCCGGCCTACGACGGAGAAAACGCGAGGTCTCCTCGCTCCAATGAAAACCGCGGTAGAGTAGAAAAGGGGGCACTTCTTGCCCTTTTTCCGGCATTGACAGGAAGCGTATGACCAGATCACCTCTGCTCTCGACCCAGCTTACCGTAGCAACGCTTCGCCCCGAAGTGGAGGTGTTGCTCTGTTGTGCGCGGACGCGCATGGATGCCACACGCCGTGAGCGCATGACAACGTTGCTCCAGGAAGACCTGAATTGGCAGAATCTCATACAGCTGGCGCAGCGGCACGGAGTGACACCACTTCTGTACCGCAGCTTGCACGCCAGTTGGCCTGAAGCTGTTCCGAAAACGATCATGGACCAACTTCAGCATAATTTCCAGAAGACCGTCCAGCGCAACCGTTTTTTGAGCGAGGAATTACTCAAGCTCCTCACTCTGTTCGCCACGCATGGGCTTCCTGCTCTCCCCTACAAAGGACCGGTCTTGGCCGCGACCGCCTACGGCGATGTTGCGCTTCGCAAGTTCGGCGATCTCGATCTTTTGATTGATAAAAGAGACTTCCACAAAGCTAAGGAATTGCTCATGGCGCAAGGATATCGGCCTGAAGTGGCTGGCGCCCAGGAAGCAAATCTCCTACATTCTGAGTACCATTTCAGCTTTTTCCCTGCTGATAGCCGGGCCACCCTCGAGTTGCACTGGGAAGTCGCCTGGCGCTATTGGGCGTATCCGCTCGAGTTCGAGCGCCTGTGGGATCGCGCGGTCTCAGTCTCCTTTGCCGGGGGCACGGTCGCCAGCCTGCGCCCGGAGGATGCGCTCTTAATCCTGTGCATACATGGCGGCAAACATCAGTGGGAACGCTTGCTGTGGATCTGCGATATCGCGGAATCCATCCACGCTCACCACATGGACTGGAGCCGGCTCCTGCGGCAAGCTCAGATGAGGGGAAGCCAACGGACGCTGCTTCTCGGTCTCTTCCTGGCCCAAGATCTCCTCGGCGCCGAACTGCCAGAAGAAGTCAGGCAAAACATCCAAGCGGACGCGAAGATCAAACTGTTAGCCAAACAGGTGACTGACCAACTCTTTACTGCTGCCCAGGCTTTGGGCAAAGAAGGGGAGAACCGACCTACTTTCTATCGTACGGTTTTCTACCTCCACATGAGGGAGCGGCTGTGGGACAAAGCCCAATTTTTCCTCCATTACCCGTTCGTGCGAAACTTTTCGATTCTCTCTCAACGACTGCGGAATCTGCTGAAACACCCTACAGGAACGTGAATACCCAAAGCCGTGCAATCTTCCTCCAACCAGGAGATGCCCTCCAGTTTTACCAAGTCACGCGCTCCACTCTTTCTGAAGAGAACAAAAGAACTCTCCTCCAGCGGGAATTGCGGCTGGAGTGTCTCTACGCCCCCGACGGGGAACGGAGGAGAGGTGGCGATGAGGCTAGAGAACAAGCCGTATGCTGAGCCTTCCTGAACTCAGTCGCCAACTCGGCGACGACCTTTTTGTCCTGGTGAACACGGTGAACGTGCCGCTGGTTGAGATCACGCCCCTGTCGGGTGTCGGCTATCCTGGCTATCAGCCCAGTGCCTTTCGTTTGCGGTTTGCTGATGGTCGCATTCTCAAAGGGAGACAGTTTGGGGGTATCACGCGCGCGGTGAAGGTTGAGTACGTCTTGCAACACGTGCATCACCAAGGGTTTCCCAAATCGGTGGCTCGCTCAGGCCGGGCGCTGCTAACGGAATGGGTTGAGGGACACCCCCTTGCCCCTGCCGGTGGTAACCCTGAGCTACTCCGACAGTGCGGCGCCTTACAAGGGTTCATGCACAACGTAGCAGTTCCAGATGACAGCCCTTACCAGCCGCGTGACACGATCCAGGATTGGCATGCTCGGTTGGAACATAATCTCGCTGAACTGCTCAAAGCTCGGGTGCTTGAGAAGTCCGAAGCGCGGCGCGCCTTCGAGTTGGCCGTACGTTATGCACCGAGCAGTTATGCAGTGGGCTTTGTACACCGCGACTTCTGCGGGGAGAACCTGATACAGCGACCCTCGGGTGATATCTGTATTATCGACAACGAAACGCTGGCGCTTGACGCGTACGATTATGACCTGGGCCGCACCTGGTATCGCTGGCCGATGAACCCGGCTCAGCGTCAGGCCTACCTTGACGGCTATCAGTGCTATCGCAACGCAAAGGACTTCCTTATGCACTTCCCCTACTGGGGCATAGCTGCTGTCGTTATTGCCGCTGGGTTCCGGCTACAGAAACAGACAGGGGCCGCGTCTGTACCCCTACAGAGGCTGCGTGCTCTTCTCCACACCCTTGAACAAGGATATTCTCCCGCCAGTGCAGTCTTTCACTTATGAGCGCCCTGCGATCAGACCTGCGGAATTTCATGTGCCTGACCTATAACACGTTGACGGTTCGTGTTGAGTGCGACGATCCGACACACCTGCTCTGGCTTCAGGAGTTTCTCATCCCCTCATTCACACTCGTAGAAGAGGTTGAGGCCGACTGTACTGTGGTACTAGTGGTCAATGATCAGCACTATGCCCAGACCCTTCGTTGTGGACCGCATCCTGACGGTCATGGGGTTGAGTGCTTTGTCCTCGATCAGGGCATCGTGCAGCTTCCGGTGTGGGCCTCGGCCAGTACCGAGCACGTCATTTTTGATGAGCGCTTCAAGGTATTTTACTTCGTCAACCAAGAGAACTCGCAGATTTGCATACTCACCGCCGCTCAAAATCTGGCCGCGCGATTTGCTTTGCTGAGAGTAGTACGTGAATTTGCCATGAATTTCTCGCACACTGGCAATAATCTCGTCATTCATGGGGCGGCACTCATGGTGGGGAATAGCGGCATCGTTATTGCCGGACCGAAGGGTGCCGGAAAGACCAGCCTCCTCATCTACGCCTTGCAAAATGCGGCGGCATGTTTTGTCTCGAACGATCGAGTGGTCGTAAATCTCGCCGGGTCAGAACCCGTGCTGCGTGGTATGCCAACCCTGGTGACGATTCGAGACCGAGCGCTCGATCTCTTTCCCGAGTTACAGCGGCCGTTGCTCGAGGACGGCTCTGACTATCGCTTAACGCTTGGTGAGGCGAAACCGCGGAGTGCCCCAGCGGGGCAACGAGCGCGCGGCCGTTCGTTCGATCTCTCCCCGGCTCAGTTCTGCGCGCTCCTCAACCGAGGAATGCGCGGGCACAGTCCGGTCCGCGTTCTGCTCTTTCCCCACGTGCGAGAGGAAAGTGAGGGAATTCACATACAGGAAGTTTCTGCCCAGGCCGCAGGCCAGCGCTTAACCGCCGCACTCTTCGGGGTCAACTTATCTCCCCCAAGGACCTCGCAGGTATTTACCCTGGCCTCTTCTCCCCCTGCTCTCGACCAAGCCCGGTTAGAGAGTCTCTGTCTAACCTTGACCACACAGGTCCGCTGCTTCGACTGGCAACTGGGGCGGCGCGCGTATCAAGACGGGACCGTGGTCACAGACTTCATCCAGCAACAAATGCTTCTATGAAAAAATACACTCGCGAACTCTATCAAAGGAAAGATTTGCTCTTGTGTCTGGTCACCTCTGCGCTTAAGGAGCAGCATAAAAACAGTTTTCTTGGGTATCTCTGGTGGCTCCTCGATCCGCTTTTGGGGGTCGTGATTTACTATTTTATCGTCGTCGTGGTCTTTCACCGTGGAGGAGAGGACTATGGCATGTCTCTGGTCATCGGCATGATGGTCTGGAGATGGCTCAGTTCGACCCTGAGCTCGGCGGCAAAATCGATCGTGATCCAAGCCGGCATCATCACGCAGGTGTATCTGCCCAAGCTCATTTTTCCCATAGGTGCTACCCTTACCCATCTCTTTCACTTCGGCTTTGGCCTGTTGATCATCGCCATTTTTCTGGTTTCCTTTCGGATCTTTCCCGGAATGGCATTGCTGTGGCTCCCTTACATCACCCTCATACAGCTCCTCTTTCTGATGGCGCTTGCTTCCGTCATCGCGTACATTTGCGTCTTCGCGCGTGATCTCGACGAGTTGCTGCGGCTCGCGGACGGGCAACAGGCGGAGCATCACGGCATCGATCAGGCTGAAGATGGCAGTGTTGGCGCCAATCCCGAGGGCGAGGGTGAGGACGGTCACGGCGGTGAAGCCGGGGCGCTTCCTGAGAGTGCGCAGAGCATAGCGGAGGTCGGGAAACATAGGCGATTGACGGATTGACAAATTG
>JACQEL010000837.1 GCA_016200595.1 Deltaproteobacteria bacterium | reverse complement strand
TCGTGAGCGTGTGCCATCGCCAACGTCGAAGCCTGATCGGCGTCAGCCGGAACTTCGATGGTTGCCCGCAGCTTGCCATCGACCTGCACGGCGACGGTGACTGTCTCGTCGCGCACCAGCGCCGGATCATAGGTTGGCCAGGGATCGTACGCGAGGGTGTCAGCATGACCAAGGCGCTGCCATAATTCCTCAGCCAGATGCGGCGCGAACGGGGCCAGGGCCAGCACCGTTCCTTCAATCAATGCGCGCGGCAGCCGCTCAGCCTTCTGAGCCTCATTCACCAGGATCATCAAGGCGCTGAGCGCCGTGTGGAAGCGCATCCCCTCGATGTCCTCGGTCACCTTTTTGATCGTTCTATGATACAGGCGTGTGAGATTGTCCTGAGCGGAGGGCGGCGTAGCGACAATCTGGGTCTTGAGCTCGCCAGTGTCAGCGATCGTCAGTGACCACACCCGACCCAAGAAGCGTGACACTCCGGCTACTGAACGCGTATTCCACGGCTTCACCTGCTCCAGCGGCCCCATGAACATCTCATAACAGCGCAACGCATCTGCTCCAAACTCGGCGACTACCGCGTCAGGGTTGACTACATTGCCACGCGACTTGGACATCTTATCGGTCTGCAGCTCTAACTCCAGGTTCTGCTCTTCGGGATGATAGGGAGTCTCGTCGCGCCAGACGACTTTTTCCACCGGCGCATAATTGACTTTCAGCCTGACTCCCCGAGCGGTCGCGAGAACGTATTCTGCTTCCTCGGCTCCATCCTGGCTGAGCTTGTGCACGTCGTGGTACGAATACCGCTTACCTGTGTCATCCTCGTAATAACGATAGCTGAAGCCGAGAATCATGCCCTGATTCACCAGTCGCTGGAACGGCTCTGGCGTCGAGACGAGGCCGCAGTCGTAGAGTACGCGGTGCCAGAAGCGCGCGTACAACAGGTGCAGAACGGCATGCTCGACTCCACCAACATACAGGTCCACTGGCATCCAGTAGCGTTCTTTGTCGGCATCCCAGGAACACTCACTATTGTGCGGGTCGATAAAGCGCAAGAAATACCAGCAACTGCCCGCCCACTGCGGCATCGTGTTGGTCTCGCGCAACGCAGGTTTGCCAGTAGCTGGGTCAGTGGTTGCGACCCACTCGCGCACGGCCGCGAGCGGCGGCTCGCCAGTGCCAGTAGGACGAAAGCTCTCAACCTCAGGGAGCAAGACCGGCAGATCGTTGGGGTCGAGCGGCTGTGGCTGTCCATCGACGTGAATGACCGGAAAGGGCTCGCCCCAATACCGCTGACGGCTGAAGAGCCAGTCGCGTAGTTTGTACGTTACGGTCCCCTCGCCGTGCCTGTGTTCCTCCAGCCAGGCGATCATCTTTTTCTTGGCGTCGGCGACATTCAGGCCATTGAGAAATCCGGAATTCACGTGCGGACCGTCGCCGACGTACGCTTCCTTCTCCATGTCTCCGCCCTGCACGACCTCGATGATCGGCAGGTCGAAACGGCGGGCGAACTCCCAGTCGCGCTCATCCCCACCCGGCACCGCCATGATCGCGCCGGTGCCATAGGTGATAAGCACATAATCCGCCACCCAGATGGGAATCGCCTGACCGGTGACCGGATTAAAGGCATAGCCGCCGGTGGCAACTCCGGTCTTCTCTTTTACCAACTCGGTGCGGGCTAAGTCGGATTTGCGCAGCGCTTCTTGACGATAGTCTTCGACCGCAGCGCGGTGCTCAGGCGTAGTGACACGATCGACTAAAGAGTGTTCAGGCGCCAGCACACAATAGGTGGCGCCAAACAAAGTATCCGGGCGGGTGGTGAAGACATCAAAGAACGCGTCGGCTTCAGCGAACAACGAGCCATCCGCACGGCATAGAGGAAAACGGATGCGCGCCCCTTCGCTGCGCCCGATCCAGTTGCGCTGCATCTCCTTGACGTTTTCCGGCCAGTCAAGTTGCTCCAGACCGGCCAAGAGCTTTTCCGCGTACGAGGTGATGCGCAGCATCCATTGCCGCATGGGTTTGCGAATCACGTCATAGCCGCCACGCTCGCTCTTGCCGTCGATCACTTCTTCATTGGCCAGCACTGTACCCAGCGCGGGGCACCAGTTGACTGGTACGTCTGCCATGTAGGCGAGTCCACGTTCGTACAGTTTAAGAAAGATCCACTGGGTCCAGCGATAATAGGCAGGGTCACAGGTTGAGATCTCCCGGTCCCAGTCGTAGGAAAATCCCAGGGCTTGGATCTGCCGGCGAAAAGTATCAATGTTGCGCGCCGTAGTAATGCGGGGATGGGTCCCAGTCTCGATGGCGTACTGTTCGGCTGGCAGACCAAAGGCATCCCAACCCATGGGATGCAGGACATTGAACCCGCGCATGCGCTTATAGCGGGCGAGGATATCGGTCGCGGTATACCCCTCAGGGTGACCGACGTGCAACCCAGCCGCGCTGGGGTAGGGGAACATATCGAGAATATAAAACTTGGGCTTGGCCGGGTCGATCTCCGCGCGAAAAGTCTTGCGCTCCAGCCAATAACGTTGCCACTTGGGTTCAATCTCCTCCGGGCGATAGCGCATGCGCCCAGGCGGGTTCCCCTGTACGTTGGTCTCTTGGTTAGTCGCTTGATTCATCCCGATGTGCCTTTTTCCCTATCACTTCAGCAATACGGTCTAATACCCCATTAACAAACACCGGCGCGTCATCACTACAATAGCGCCGGGCGATCTCAATCGCTTCGTTGAGCGTTACTCCGGTAGGAATGTGTGGATAGGTAAGCAGTTCATACACCGCCAGGCGGAGCAGATTGAAATCGACCTTGGGCAAGCGTCCCAAGCGCCAATGTTCAGCCGCGTCGGCAATCAGTTTATCGATACGGATACGTTCCTGCCACGCTCCGGTGACGAGCTCGGTGGTAAATTCGTGCGTATCCGGCCCAGGTTCAAAGTTTTGCCAAAACAGCCCCAGCGCCTGGCGCGGGTCGCCGCCGGTGATGTCTACTTGATAGAGAATCTGTAAGGCGAATTCTCGCCCTTGACGTCGTGTAGCCATATATTCATGAGGACTGAGTGCTGAGGACTGAGTGCTGAGTTTTGACTTTTTACCTTTTTCTCCTCAGTCCTCAGTCCTCATTGCTCAGTCCTTTCTAGCGCCTTGAGTGTATTCAGCATCTCTACCGCCGCTACTGCGGCCTCAGCACCTTTATTCCCAGCCTTCCCACCAGCCCGATCAAGAGCTTGTTCCATCGACTCGGTGGTGAGCACACCAAAAGTGACTGGCAGACCATGGGCGAGCATCACTTCCTTGATGCCTTGAGTCATGGCAGCAGAGATATAATCGAAGTGTGGGGTCTCGCCCTTGATCACCGCGCCCAGGCAAACCAGCGCATCATAGCGTCCGCTCGCTGCCATTTTCTTGGCAAAGAGCGGGATGTCAAAGGCCCCTGGCACCTGAACCACGACCATATCTTCCTCTCGTGCGCCATGGCGGCAGAGGGCATCGATCGCTCCAGCTTGCAACCGCTCGGTAATGAGACTGTTGAACTGCGAGACGACCAGACCAAAGCGCATTCCGGTCGCGTCCATCTTACCGCGAATCACGCGCACCATGCTTCCCTCATCTTACGACAATGACTTCAAATCAGAGAACAGATGGCCAAGTTTTTCCTTCTTGACCCGCAGATACTGAATATTGCCTTTATGCGGTGGCACCTCAATCGGCCGTCGTTCGACAACTTTGATCCCATAGCCTTCTAAGCCGGTGATCTTCTGGGGATTATTGGTCAGTAAGCGCACCTGGGTGATGCGGAGGTCGCGCAGAATTTGGGCGCCGATGCCATAGTCGCGCAGATCCTCCTTAAAGCCAAGGTGGAGATTCGCTTCAACGGTATCGAGTCCTTGATCTTGCAACGCATACGCGCGGATCTTATTGGCGAGGCCAATCCCGCGCCCTTCCTGATGCAGATAGATGAGGACGCCTTTGCTTTCCTCGACAATGACCTCCAGGGCCTTTTTGAGTTGGTCGCCACAGTCACAACGTTCCGAGCCGAACACATCACCGGTCAGGCACTGCGAATGCACCCGCACGGTCACCGTGTCACGCACCCCGATCCGACCTTTCACTAAGGCGATATGTTCATGGTTGTCCACATCGGTGCGATACATGATCGCATGGAATTTCCCACCGAACGGACTGGCAATATCCGCTTCTTTGACCCGATGCACCAACGATTCCGTGCGCAGCCGATGCGTCAGCAGACTCGACAGGGTGACAATCTTGAGAGTGTGCCGGTGGGCAAACTGCTCGACATCCTCACCTTGGGCGAGTGCGCCATCGTCGCGCAAGATCGTGCACAGGGTCGCGGCGGGCTTAAGTCCAGCCATACGGGTAAGGTCCAGCGAACCTTCAGAGAGGCCCGAGCGCCCCAGGACTCCACTACGATGGGCCAGCACAGGATGGATATGGCCAGGCATGACAATGTCTTGGGGGCCAGTGTTATCTTTGATCGCCGTGGTAATGGTGATGGCGCGATCGTACGCCGAAATACCGGTGGTCACACCCAGCCGGGCTTCGATTGAGGCCCCAAACAGGCGCTGATGATTAGGCAGCTGACCGTGCCCGAGCATGGGAATTCCCAGTTCTCGCAGCTTATCTTCAGTCATCGATAGACAGATCAGCCCGCGACCATGCGTGGCCATGAAGTTCACGGCTTCAGGGGTTGTCAGTTCGGCTGCGAGGCACAGATCCGCCTCTCCCTTTTCCTCATCGTCATCCACCAGGACGACCATTTTCCCCTGGCGGAAATCCACCAGAGCCTGTTCAACTAGAGACGCCGTTGCCGGCGTGCTCTCTTCCTTTTTTCTTGACATAGGCACTCACCAACACATCGTCT
>JACQEL010000836.1 GCA_016200595.1 Deltaproteobacteria bacterium | reverse complement strand
GGCCTTCATCACCCACGCGGCGTCGCTGGGTCAGGGTTTCCCCCATTGCCCAATATTCCCCACTGCTGCCTCCCGTAGGAGTCGGGGCCGTGTCTCAGTCCCCGTGTGGCTGGTCATCCTCTCAGACCAGCTACCCGTCTTCGCCTTGGTAGGCCGTTACCCTACCAACAAGCTGATAGGCCGCGGGCTCCTCCTCAAGAGAATGCTCCCCGCAGGAAGCACCCTTTGACCCCTGGAGTTTCCTCCTGTGGTCTTATCCGGTATTAGCCCAACTTTCGCTGGGTTATCCCCATCTCAAGGACAGATCACCCACGTGTTACGCACCCGTTCGCCGCTGTACTGAGGAGCCGAAGCTCCCTTTCTCGCTCGACTTGCATGTGTTAGGCACGCCGCCAGCGTTCGCTCTGAGCCAGGATCAAACTCTCCACTTAAATTGACCAAGGGAATTGTCTTCCTTTGGTTTTGACCTTCTAGCACTGGTATCGTGTGCTGGCTCTTTCTCTCGGTTTCGAGAGAAAGCAATCTTTTACTGTTTAGCTTTCAAAGAACTTTCCGCTCACCGCGGAGGTCTTGGTATAGAGAATCTCCCTCTCATTGTCAAGAGAGGAAAGTTTCTCGCTCCCTAGAACTTTTTCCACGTCTTTTTTTGGGAATTTCGTGGGAAGCTCTGTTCAAGCCTCAGACTTATGTTCTCCAATGACGCACGGCTTGAGCGATAGAGGGGCTACTATACGGAGCCGCTATGGCGTTGTCAAGAGAGGAAAGTTTTCTCACTCCTTGAGCTTATTTCTCCGTCTTTTTTTCTGGCACACCGTAGGAAGCTATGCTCAAGCAGCTCTGAGCTTTGCTTTCTTTTGCATGTTGCTTGAGCGATAGAGAATGTTTCTGTATGCTTTTCTCCATAAAAATCAACTTATCTGCTGAGGAAATTATGCAATCTCGTGCGTTGAGTCCGGAGCGATCATTTCTTGACCAACATGACCTGACTGCTCAGCAACTTGAGCAGGTCCTCGGTACAGCTTTAGAGAGACGAGCGGATTACGCGGATCTATACTTTGAGGCCCGCTCTGCCGAAGCGGTCTCTCTGGAAGAAGGGCTGGTGAAAAAAACCGCTCGCAGTATCTCACAAGGAGTTGGGGTACGCGTCTTGGCTGACGATAAAACTGGCTATGCCCACTCCGATGATATTACACTGGATACTCTGCAAATTGCGGCACGCACGGCTCGGACTATCGCGCAGGAAGCTGACGAGGCCCAGAGTATTTCCTTGTCCGGCCCGAGCCACGCACCACGCGATCTGTATCCACTCCAAACCCCTCCGACAGCAATTCCTTTAACCGAGCGGATTACCCTGCTGCAAAGAATCGATGAGGAAGCCCGCCGCTACGATCCCCGTATCACGAACGTCTTGGCGTCACTCACAGTTGAGCAGAAACAGGTGCTGATTCTGACCTCGGCGGGGGCTATGGTCGCGGATACCCAACCGCTCCTGCGACTACAGATCACGTGTATTGCCACCCAAGGCACGACCCGGCAACAAGGCAGCCATGGTGGTGGCGGACGGGTAGAGTTTAATTTTTTGTTTGAGCAAGACCGCTGGCGCACTTTTACGCGTGAGGCCGCTCGTCAAGCAATCTTGAGTCTCGACGCAGTTCCGGCGCCGGCTGGCACTATGACGGTTGTCCTGGGCCCTGGCTGGCCTGGCATCCTCCTCCATGAAGCGATTGGGCACGGTCTTGAAGGAGACTTCAACCGCAAGAAAGTGTCGGCCTTTAGTGACCTCATGGGTAAGAAGGTCGCCGCAGAACTCTGCACGGTGGTGGACGACGGCACCCTGCCGAACCGCAGAGGATCGCTCAATGTTGATGATGAGGGGACGCCGACGAACCGCACTGTGCTCATTGAAAAGGGCATCCTCAAGGGCTACCTCCAGGACCGCTTAAACGCCACCTTGATGAAAATGCCACTCACCGGGAACGGCCGGCGGGAGAGTTTCGCACACATGCCAATGCCGCGGATGACCAATACTTTTATGCTGCCCGGGGAGGCGACTCCTGAGGACATCCTGAAGTCAGTGCCGCGCGGTCTCTATGCGGTCTCTTTTGGCGGCGGGCAGGTCGATATCACCAGTGGCAAATTCGTCTTCTCTGCCAGTGAGGCCTATTTGATCGAGGACGGCAAAGTCACCCAGCCAGTCAAGGGAGCGACGCTCATCGGCAACGGACCGCAAGTTCTCACCCGCATTTCCATGGTCGGGAACGATCTCAAACTTGACGATGGCATCGGCACGTGCGGGAAAGAAGGCCAATCCGTTCCAGTAGGAGTAGGCCTGCCGACCATACGCATCGACGGGCTCACCGTTGGTGGGACACAGGCGTAAGGGGGGAGTATGCAACTCGAAGACCTTGCTACCACCGTCCTGCAGTTGTCCCAGCGTTACGGTGCCAGTGCTGGGGATGTGCTCGTGGCTACGGGCGAATCGTTTTCCGCCGGGGTACGACTGGGGGAAATTGAAAAAGTTCAGAACGCGCGCGAGAAGCGCATGGGTCTCCGCCTCTTTGTCGGTCACAGTAGCGCCATTACCTCAACGTCCAACTTCACCCGCGAGGCAGTGCAAGCGCTCGTCGAAGAAACTGTGGCGCTGGCCAAAGCCACCGCGGCGGATGAATTTTCTGGCCTCCCTGCAGCCGAGGATTTAGCCCGAGATTTTCCTGACATCGATCTGGCTGACACTGCAACTGATCTGACCCCCGAAGACAAGATCGCGCTCGCCCGCGAGGCGGAAGCCGCGGCGCTCAGTGCCGATCCCCGCGTGAGCAACTCTGAAGGAGCCGAATTTTCCAATGGCTCCCGCGAGATGCTCTACGCCAACTCGTTAGGCTTCGTTGGTCGCTATTACACAACTAGTTACTCTCTCAGCGTCGTCCCCGTGGCCAGCCAAAACGGCGCCATGCAGCGGGACTATTGGTATTCTTCGCATCGTAAGCTGCATAAGCTCGAACCAGCCGCCGCAATCGGGAAGAAAGCCGCAGAACGAACCCTCCGTCGCCTTGGCGCCCGGCGCGTCAAGACACAGGAAGTGCCGGTGGTGTTTGATCCGGAGATGGCAGCCAGCCTCTTGCGTCACCTCGCTGGCGCAGTTTCCGGCTCCGCGCTGTATCGCAAGACTTCCTTCCTCTTAGGCAAGCTGGGCGAGAAAATCGCCGCCGCGGGCATCTGGATCGACGATGACGCCCGCATCCCAGCCGCCTTAGGGTCAAAACCTTTTGATGGCGAAGGGGTGCCTACTCGTCGCACTCCGGTAGTTGCTGACGGGGTCCTGGTGAGTTATCTCCTCGACACCTACTCTGCCCGTAAATTGGGGCTGCATTCCACCGGTAATGCCAGCCGCTCGTTTGCCGATGTGCCATCTGCCAGCCCGACGAATTTTTTCCTTAAGCCTGGCACCTCCTCCCCCGAGGAGATTATCCGCTCGGTGCGCTCTGGTCTCTATGTCACCGAATTATCCGGCTTCGGTGTAAATCCTGTCACCGGTGACTATTCGCGTGGCGCAGTCGGCTTGTGGATCGAGAATGGAGAAATAGCCTATCCAGTCGAAGAGATTACCATCGCCGGCAATCTCCTAGAAATGTTCCAAAACATTGAGATGATTGGGAACGACCTGGAACTTCGCGCCAGTATTGCCGCGCCGACCCTGAAAGTCGTCCGCATGACCATTGCCGGAGAATGACCTGTACAGTTAACCGCCCGGAATGCAGTTTTCTCTTGACAAAGTGCGCAATAGTAGGATATGGCATGTCACCATTGGGACAGGAAGTTTGCTTATAGATACAGATAAG
>JACQEL010000835.1 GCA_016200595.1 Deltaproteobacteria bacterium | reverse complement strand
GCACACGCCGTTCTTTAATGGGTATCGGCCGCAGTTTTACTTTCGCACGACGGATGTGACGGGGACGGTGGCCTTACAAGAGGGGACGGAGATGGTGATGCCGGGGGACAACACGCAGATGGTGGTGGAGTTGCTGACGCCCATAGCGATGGATGAGGGGCTACGGTTTGCCATTCGTGAGGGGGGGCGCACGGTTGGGGCTGGCGTCGTCACCAAAATCCTCCTGTAATGAACGGTTGCCAAGACTAAGAAAGAGTAGGGGATACCAATGCGTGATCTTATCTCGTTGTCCTGCGAACAGTGCAAACGGAAAAATTACACTACGACGAAAAACAAAAAAACCACTACCGAAAAGATTGCTCTACGCAAATTTTGCCCAGCGTGCCGTGTGCATACTTCTCATCGAGAGGTAAAAGTATAAGCAATGGGTCAGTAGCTCGAATTGGTTAGAGCACCGGACTCCAAATCCGGGGGTTGCAGGTTCGAATCCTGCCTGACCCGTACACAACTACCTGCGACGGCAACAAAAGAAGAATACTAAAGAAGCCGAGATATGATGGCACTACCCCAAGGTGTAAAAGAAGGATTTGACACCGCCCGGTCATTTTTGCAGGAAGCCTGGGCAGAACTTCGTCGGGTGCAGTGGCCCACGCAGAAAGAAGTTCGAGCCGCAACCGCCGTGGTTATTATTCTGGTGAGCAGCGTTGCGATCTTTCTCTTCATCGTGGATGCTATCTTATCTTGGTTTTTGCAGACTTTTCTTGGAAGCTAATGTCCCTGAGTAGTACCCAGACCATGGCTAAAAGATGGTACGTTGTTCATACCTATTCTGGGTATGAGAGAAAAGCGAAAGCAGCTTTGGAAGAACGTATCCGTACGTTCGGTAAACAGGAATTATTTGGCAACATCTTAGTTCCTGAAGAGCAAGTCGTTGAACTGGTGAAGGGGAAGAAAAAAACCTCTGCGCGCAAATTTTTCCCTGGGTACATTCTGGTCAACATGGAACTCAACGATGAAACTTGGCACATCGTTAAATCGACGCCGAAGGTGACTGGATTCGTTGGTGGCTCAAACGACCCGCAAACTATTCCTCCAGTCTCGGAAGCGGAGATCTCAGAAATTAATCAGCAAGTGCGTGAAGGGGCTCTGCGGCCAAAACCGAAAGTGCTGTTTGAAACAGGGGAAGGTGTTAAAGTCATTGATGGACCTTTTCAAGATTTTACCGGGGTGGTGGAGGAAGTGAAGCCCGAGAAAGGGAAACTCCGAGTGTTAATCAGCATCTTTGGCAGAGCAACACCGGTTGAACTTGACCTTGTGCAGGTAGAAAAGGCGTGAGAGAAAAATGGCTAAGAAAGTTGTCGGAGAAGTAAAACTGCAAATTCCGGCTGGACAGGCAACTCCAAGCCCTCCGGTTGGGCCAGCTCTCGGGCAACGAGGGGTCAACATTATGGAGTTCTGTAAGGCGTTCAACGCGCGGACGCAGACTCAACAAGGGCTCCTCATCCCGGTCATTGTCACAGTATATGCGGATCGCTCCTTTTCTTTTGTGACCAAGACACCTCCGGCGTCTGTGTTGATCAAAAAAGCTCTCGGGCTGGAAAAGGGATCCGGTGAGCCAGCGAAAAAAATGGTTGGCACCATAAATCGAACCCAGGTGAAAGAAATCGCTACCCTGAAACTTCCGGACCTGAATGCCAAAGATTTGGAGGGGGCGATGCGTACAGTCGAAGGAACTGCCCGGAGTATGGGCATAACGGTGGTGGACTAAAATGGCACAAGGACAAAGTAAAGGGTATCGCTCGGCAGTCACTAAAATTGACCGGCAACGCAAGTACTCGCTGCCGGAAGCTGTTACTCTGGCTCGAGGAACGGCGCGGGCAAAGTTCGACGAAACGGTTGAGCTTGCCGTGCGTATTGGGGTCGATCCTCGTAAGGCAGACCAGAATGTTCGGGGAACGGTGGTTTTGCCTCATGGAACGGGAAAGGCAGTTCGGGTGGTTGTCTTTGCCAAGGGAGACAAAGCCCGTGAGGCCGAGGCTGCGGGAGCTGAGGTCGTAGGGGCAGAAGAACTGGTCAAACGCATCAGTGAAGAGGGATGGGTCGAATTTGATAAGGCTGTAGCGACGCCTGATATGATGGGGATGGTTGGACGCCTCGGCAAAGTTCTTGGGCCACGCGGTCTGATGCCCAACCCGAAAGTTGGCACTGTCACGCTGGACGTTGGCAAGGCAGTGCAAGAACTCAAAGGCGGGAGAGTCGAGTATCGTGTTGACCGAGCTGGTAACGTGCATGTGCCAGTTGGCAAGGTGTCTTTCAGCGATCAACAGCTGCTCGACAACGCCAATACACTGTTGGAAAGCGTGATACGAGCCAAACCTGCGGCTGCGAAAGGGTCGTATATTCTGAATGTCGCAGTGAGCACGACCATGGGGCCTGGGGTGCGAGTCGATCCTGCCTTAGTACAGCGCCAGGCCGTTTAGTCACTTACTGTCAATAGTGAAATGAGAGGAAGCATGGAGCGTCGAGAAAAAGAGCAAACAGTCGCAGAACTGCAGCAGTGTTTCGCGACCGCCACAGCTGCCGTCCTAGCTGAATACAAGGGACTCACAGTTGCAGAACTCAGTGCCTTGCGCCGCGAACTACGAGAGGTCGCCGGTGAATATCGAGTGGCGAAGAACACGCTAGTTGAACTGGCGATTGAAGGGACTCCTTATCTGTCCCTCAAGACCTTACTCACCGGGCAGAACGGGCTCGTCTTTGGTTACGGGGATGCAATCGGTCTGGCGAAGGTCGTGACTCGCTATGCGCGTGAGCACAATAAGTTTACCCTTAAAGGGGGAGTCACTGACGGCCAGTTTCTTGCTGCTGCCGGGATGGAGGCTATAGCTATTTTGCCGAGTCGAGAAATACTCCGAGCTCAACTCCTCGGTATGCTCTCTCGTCCTGCTACCCAGTTCGTCAGCTTGCTGACCACGCCAGCAGCGCAATTTGCTCGCATCCTAGATGCGAGAAGAACGCAATTAAGTACAACCTGAAATTTGTAAGGAGGAACGAATGGCCCTCACCGCAGAAAAAATGGAAGAGATCGTCGCTACGCTGTCCGAACTCTCCATCCTGGAAGTCGCTGATTTGGTGAAAAAGCTCGAAGAACGCTGGGGAGTCAGCGCGGCTGCCCCAGTCGTCGTCGCTGGTGGAGGAGCAGCTATGGCTGCAGCTCAACCAGCAGCGGCACCGGAAAAAGATGAATTCGATGTGGTCCTGACGGGTTCTGGAGAGAAGAAAATCCAGGTGATTAAAGTCGTGCGCGAACTCACCGCGCTTGGGTTGAAGGAAGCTAAAGATCTCGTCGATAGCGCACCCAAGCCAGTCAAGGAGGGGGTAGCGAAAGCTGAAGCGGAGGAAATGAAGAAGAAGCTGGAGGATGCTGGAGGGTCGGTAGAGTTGCGCTAGTGACCTTTCTGTTACAGAGAGGAGCAGTAATGGCAGTACAGCTGGCAAATAATTTCCGCGTTCGTCGGCCATTCGGTCGAATCAGCAAGATTATCGACATTCCCCATTTGTTGGAAATCCAACGGCACTCGTACGATGAATTTTTGCAACGAATCCTTTCGCCGGAAAAACGGGTGGACTCTGGCCTCCAGGGGGTCTTCCGGTCGGTTTTCCCGATCAAAGATTTCAACGAGACGGCTTCTCTGGAATTTGTCAGCTACGCGCTTGGAGAGCCGAAATACAGCGTCGAGGAATGCCATCAGCGCGGCATGACCTATGCCGCGCCACTGAAGGTCACTATTCAGCTCGTCTTGTGGGACGTGGATCAGCGTACCGGCGCGCGAACCATTAAGAACGTGAAAGAGCAAGAAGTGTACTTTGGTGAGGTGCCGCTCATGACCGCCCAAGGGACGTTCATGGTGAACGGTACTGAGCGGGTTATTGTCAGTCAGCTGCATCGCTCTCCCGGAGTGTTCTTTGATCATGATAAGGGGAAGACACACGCGAGCGGCAAGCTGCTGTACTCAGCCCGTATCATTCCTTATCGCGGATCGTGGATCGATTTTGAGTTTGATCCTCGTGATATCCTCTATGTGCGGATTGACCGGCGCCGCAAGTTTCATGCAACGGTCCTGTTGCGTGCACTGGGCATGACTGCAGAAGATATTCTGAACTATTTCTACAGGAAAGACACACTTCTGTTCGATGGCAAGCGAGTGGTGAAGGCCTTCAAGTCTGAACAACTCGTTGGCGTGCGGGCAACGAAAGATGTGCGCCATCCTGCTACCAACGAACTGATGGTCAAGGAAGGGCGTAAGTTCACGCGTGGCCTCCTCAAACAGATGGAAGCCGCGGGGATCGAACAAATTCCCATTACGCTAGAAGAAGTGGTGGGGCGGGTAGCCGCACATGATGTGATTGATCCAGCCACCCGAGAGGTTTTACTCGAGTGTAACCAGGAAGTGTCCCAGGAGCGATTAGACCTCTTGCTTGAACGCGGTGTGTCGGCGGTCGAGGTCCTCTTTATTGATGATTTGCATATCGGACCCTCGCTGCGCAATACTCTGCTGCAGGACAAGATATCTTCGCCTGATGAAGCGGTCATAGAGATCTACCGTCGGCTGCGGCCAGGAGATCCGCCGACCCTCGAGGCGGCGACGACTTTCTTTCATAATCTCTTTTTCAACCCTGAGCGGTACAATCTGTCCCGAGTTGGGCGCTTGAAACTCAACCATAAACTGCGGCTTGATGCTCCGATCGATCAAGGCACGTTGCGACGAGAAGACATTCTTGAGGTCGTGCGCTATCTGGTAGAGCTCAAGAATGGCAATGGCGTGGTTGATGATATCGACCACCTGGGGAACCGGCGAGTGCGGGCAGTCGGCGAACTTGTTGAAAATCAGTTTCGTATTGGCTTGGTGCGCATGGAACGTGCAGTGAAAGAGCGCATGAGCCTGCAAGATGTTGAAACTCTCATGCCGCAAGAACTGGTTAATTATAAACCGGTCTCGGCGGCCCTGAAAGAGTTCTTTGGTTCCAGTCAGCTCTCTCAATTCATGGACCAGACGAATCCGCTCTCCGAGGTCACTCATAAGCGTCGTCTCTCTGCCCTTGGTCCTGGTGGACTCACCCGTGAGCGAGCTGGGTTCGAAGTGCGTGACGTCCATCCCACGCATTACGGGCGTGTTTGTCCGATTGAGACGCCGGAGGGACCGAATATCGGCCTGATTTCCAGTCTGTCTACCTATGCGCGAGTGAACGAGTACGGTTTTATCGAGACTCCCTATCGTGAGGTCGAAAACGGACGAGTAACGGATCGGGTACGCTATCTTTCGGCTCTTGAAGAAGAGAGCCAAACCATTGCTCAGGCCAATGCCCCAGTGGACTCACGCGGGTTTCTCTCCGGTGAGCTCATCTCCGCGCGCAAGGGTGGAGAATTTATCATGGTGCGGCCGCAGGAAGTGCAGCTTATGGATGTCTCGCCGACCCAACTCGTGAGTGTGGCGGCTGCGCTTATTCCTTTCCTTGAACATGATGATGCGAACCGGGCCTTGATGGGCTCGAACATGCAGCGCCAGGCTGTCCCGCTTCTGCGCACCGAAGCTCCATTGGTGGGGACTGGGATGGAGCGGGTGGTCGCGCGTGATTCTGGCGCGACGCTGGTCGCGACGCGTAGTGGGATTGTGGAGAGCGTGGATTCTGCGCGTCTGGTTATTAAGGCTGATGCTCCGGCTTCCTCTGGAGATGTTGGGGTCGATATCTATGCATTAACCAAATATCAGCGTTCCAACCAAAATACCTGCATCAACCAGCGACCTATTGTGGTCATGGGAGACCGTGTGAAAGCCGGGGACGTGATTGCCGATGGCCCGGCGACCGAGATGGGCGAGTTAGCCTTGGGACGCAACGTGCTCGTCGCCTTCATGATCTGGGGGGGATACAATTTTGAGGATTCGATTCTGGTGAGCGAACGTCTTTTGCGTGAAGATGTCTTCACTTCCGTGCACATCGAGGAGTTCGAGTGTGTCGCTCGAGATACCAAGCTCGGACCAGAGGAAATCACTCAAGATATTCCTAATGTCGGAGAAGAGGCCCTGAAGGACCTCGATGAAAGCGGTATTGTGCGCATTGGCGCAGAGGTCAAGCCTGGTGACATTTTGGTGGGGAAGATCACGCCAAAGGGAGAAACCCAGCTTTCGCCCGAAGAGAAATTGCTCCGCGCGATCTTTGGTGAAAAAGCCGGCGAAGTGCGTGACACCTCTTTGCGTGTTCCTCCAGGGATACAAGGTACGGTTATTAACGTGCGGGTCTTTTCGCGTAAGGGAGTAGTGAAAGACGAACGCAGCCAGAGCATTGAAGAGGAGGAAACTCAGAGACTGCAAAAAGACGTCGAAGAGGAAGTACGAATTATCCAAGAGAGCACTCTACGGAAGATTAAGCAGCTCCTCATAGGGAAAATCGTTGCCGTCCGCCTCAGTGATGATGATAGCCGCCGGGTCTTACTGCCCAAGGGAAAGGAAATTACTGAGGAAGCCCTTGATGCGCTTTCCCCAACCCACTGGGGGAGGATCAAGGTGGAAACGGACAATGAACGGCTTGAGGTGGAATTAACCCAAGTTGTAGAGGCGACGGAAGAGCAGATCGCTCAAATCCGCGATGATTTCGCCAAGAAAGTCGAGCGACTGAAGAGCGGAGATGAACTCCCGCCTGGAATCATCAAGATGGTGAAGGTGTTTGTGGCGAGCAAACGCAAGCTACAGGTGGGGGACAAAATGGCTGGACGACATGGTAACAAGGGCGTGCTGTCTCGCATCTTGCCTGAGGAAGACATGCCCCATCTTGCCGATGGCACTCCAGTCGATATCGTCCTTAATCCTCTGGGGGTTCCTTCCCGAATGAACGTCGGACAGATTCTTGAGACTCACCTGGGATGGGCTGTTCGTGTACTGGGAGAGCAGGTAGGTGGCAACGGTACGGAAAACGGTCACACCGGGGAAGAGATTATTCGACGTCAACTGAAGGAATTCTACCACACAGATACATTTGCGGAGATGGTCGACTCACTCTCTAATCCAGACCTGCGACGCTTAGCTGGCCGGATCGGCCAGGGGGTGCATATTGCTTCTCCGGTATTTGATGGAGCGACAGAAGAGGAAATCTTCTCCTTGCTGAAACGAGCAGGTTTGCTGGAAACAGGGCAAACTACTCTCTACGATGGCCGCACCGGCGAACCGTTTGCCCAACCTATCACTGTCGGCATGATGTATATAATGAAACTACACCACTTGGTTGAAGATAAAATCCATGCGCGCTCGACCGGCCCATATTC
>JACQEL010000834.1 GCA_016200595.1 Deltaproteobacteria bacterium | reverse complement strand
CGTGGCGTTCTGCGCGAAGGCGCGCCGGCGGACGTGTTGGTCTATGATCTGGAAAACCTCAAGATGGTGCCGGAGAAGCCGATGATCGTACACGACTTCCCGGCTGGTGAGTGGCGGCGCGTACAGTATGCTGAAGGCTATCGCTGGATCATGGTAAACGGCGACGTCACCTTTGAAGACGGCAAGTGCACCAACGCGACCCCGGGTCGCCTGCTGCGGCACGGTAAAGGATAGATCTTCTCGTTAACAAGTTCCCTCTCCGCTTATGGGCAGTGGCATTAAGTTAAGGCTCGAACCCGTGCTTCGACTTCGCCGCTGCCGCGGTGTAGCCTGTCCTGAGCCTGTCGAAGGGCTCAGCACGAACGGCAAATTGTCCACGAGTTTCTCCACCCCGTTCGCCCTGAGCGTAGCGGAGCGAAGTCGAAGGGCCGCGTCCACCAGAGACCGTGCTAACTTAATACCATTACGCTCATGGAAGAGGGATAAGGTAAGGTAGGGCTATGCTGTCCTGGCGATCAGCATAGCCCTGTTTTACTTCTCTGATACAGTAAATCTGGCTCTCGCAGGCAATCCCCCCTCCCCTTTCCTTGCTCCCGCCTCAGTCGCAGGCCATAATAGGCGACCATGGCAGCAAGTAGATCGACCACAGCTTTCCTGCGTCCTGAAGAGGTCTTTTCTCAGCTCCAAAAGGGTCCGGCGTACCCGTTGTATCTCTTTCATGGAGACGAACCGTATCTGATTGACCAAGCCGCAGCCCGCGTACGTGAGCGGGTGGGAAAAGCGGCAGTGATTCGCTCTTTCTATGCTGGAGAAGATTCCTTAGACGCCCTCTTTGACGCTTGGGGAACCCCTTCGCTCTTCGCTCCCGACAGTGTCATCGTGCTCAAGAGCGCCGAATTACTCAAAGCGGCAGAACGCGAGCGGCTGGCAAGAGAAACGGAGTTTCGTGATACCACGCAACCGCTGGTGGTGTGCGCTCATAGTCGGGTGGATTTACGCTTGGGGTTTTTCTCTCTCTGCGCCAAGAAGGGTTTTGTCGCCGAGTTCCGACCGCCTTTTCCTAACCAAATTATTGAGTGGGCCCAGCGCTTCGCCCGTGAACGGCAGGTGCGCCTGAGCGAAGATGCAGCTCTGCTGTTGGCAGAGTTAGTCGGTCCCGACCTTCTCGCCCTCTCGGCTGAGATCGACAAGCTCAGGGCTTTCGTTTTTCCCAACACCGCTATCGACGGCGAGGCAGTCACCAAGTGTGCTGGAGATGTCCACAAGCACTCGGTCTTTGACTTGGCCGCTGCGCTGGGGCAGCGAGACCGGCAAAAAGCCTTGGGGCTGCTGCATCGGGTCCTGGAGGATGAGCGGGAAGTGCTGCAGGTTTTGCATGCCCTGATAGGTCACTTTCGTCGCCTGTGGCTCGTGAAAGAATTAGCCAGCAGCGGTAAGTCTGAAGAAGAAATCACCCAGCTGGTTGGGCTGCGCGGACAACGGCTGCGGCTGCTCCTCAGCCAAAGTCGTCTGTACAGCGTGGCCGACTTGCGCCAATTTTGGCATCGCGCTACCACCCTTGACCTGACACTGAAGTCTGCCCGCACGGCACCGCTCGCGTTGCTGGAAGCGTTGGTGTTAGAAACCTGTACACGGCCCTCAGCACGGCCCGCATGAGGAAAACAGTGGAAGAAAAAACTGCGATACCAGGCACAGAGGTCCAACTCGGATTCGCATTTCTTCGTGAAGCGGAATCCTCAGATGCTCCTCCTCTTGCTCCACCATCCCGGAGTTCTCGTATAGGTGGCAGAGCCCGTAGTCTGGCCGAGACCCTGGCGGCGGCTCAGACAACCTTAATTGAAGCTCCGCTCAGCGATGTCAGCAGCCAGCTCCTCCCGCTTTTTGAGTTCTGCGAGGCCGCGCTGACCCGTGCACTCGATGTGATTCCGACTCGGCCAGGCGTACCGTTTTCTATCGAAGAATACCGTAGCTTGCGCGGCATCGGCCAAGCCCAGTGGCTCCTCGCCGAAGCGCAAGGGAAACGCGAGGCCAAACCAGAAACGAGAAAGAAGAAGAAACGCGGAACGCTGAATGATGAATAAGGAAGAAATGATGAACGATGAATACTGAATGATGAATTGAAGAAGGATGTCTATAAGGGAACCTAAATGAGATGTGTCGGAAAGATGCTGTGCTCGCCCTTCGACTTCGCTGCGCGCAGCCTGTCCTGAGTCTGTCGAAGGGCTCAGGGTAAACGGTTTTCGGCACTCGTTGGTGCTGAGCGTAACCCGTAGGGTGAAGTCGAAACATGAACGACGGGCGCCACAAATGATCTAGGAGAATTCTATGTCTTCCGTTCAGCGTTCATCATTCAGCGTTCATCATTTTCTTCATTGTACTTCCGCGATCAGTTTGCCAAAGGTCTCCTTGAGAGGCAGGCGTTCCCGCAAGGCAGTCAGGCAGGCGATGACGACCTCTACCCCATGGGAGATAATTTCCGCATTTTCCGGACATTCGAGCGCCTCGGCCAGACGAATCCCGGCGAGCTTGAACAGCGCCTCATTATCTTGTTTGTCGGTGCTGCCGATCGGGAAGAACCCGTATTGGGTCGCTCGGGTATTGTAGACATGCAACAGGTCGGCTCGGACCTCTTCTTGTTCGTCGGCTTCGTCTTCTGCACAAGTCGTGCTAACGAAACCCGTCAGCGCTGAACCGACCAGTCCGGCCATGAAGGAGTTGCGCAACACCGACGCCGCCTGCACCGGCAGCGCAATAGAGAACGTCGCTGAGGCAACCCGGTCGCACACGTGGAGCAGCAAGATCAATAACTCTACAGTTACGCCATCGGCTTTGACCTCACTGGTAAACGGATCCTTAGCCACCTCTTGGGTAACCTCAGGATATTCTTTCAGGGTTTGCCAAAAGGCCGTAGCGAGACGGAGCAGTTGCGTGCTCAACTCTTGTACCGGTTGTGTAATGCGTTGCTGAAACTCGCTCGATTTCACAAAACCTCCCAGAAGCACGCTTTACTCAGCACGTGCGGCAAGAATTTATACTTGTCTTCATAGCGGTTATTGATTACCGAAGCGCGCCTCACCAGGCACCAGTCCCAACTTAAGTTATTGTTCCCGAACTCTGGGCTATAAGTCCCCTCTCCCTATCCTTCCCCCACAAGG
>JACQEL010000832.1 GCA_016200595.1 Deltaproteobacteria bacterium | reverse complement strand
CTGCGCTCATGTTTCATTTCATGAATGCTCGGCTCTTTGCCATTGGCATCTTTCCCTGGATGATGATTGCTGCCACGGCGATCTTCTTTGTGCCAGATTGGCCCCGGCGCGTCTTCAACGATTTTCAAGAGAACCATCCTTATCGTGTCTGGGCTCCTCTCGCGGGCTTCGTGCTGGGCTTTTTGTTTGGGGGGCTGTTCCTGGGATACTTTTCCTGGGTGTGGGCGACCGTGGCTGGCCTCGGTTTCGCTATAGCTGCGTACCATCTGGACGAGCCGTTTCGCTTGGCACAGGAAGTGAATGCGGGACACGACACGAAAACTGCCAAAGCGCACCGGACAAGCAAGCGGGGAGTGAAGCAAGAAAAGGCATCTCGCCAGCTTCTCCCAGTTTCACAGTGGACCTTTGTGCTTCTCGGCTTGTGGGGGACTGTCCAATTGCTCGTCCCGCTGCGGCACTTTCTCATTCCTGGCAACGTCAACTGGACCGAGGAAGGACATGATTTCTCCTGGCACATGATGCTACGGGAGAAAAACGCCGAAGGAACTTTCACCGCCAGCGATCCTGCAACCGGTGAACGCTGGAACGTCAATCTCTGGGACTACCTCACCCTCGATCAGCGGCGCGAGATGTTGAGACGCCCTGACATGATTATTCAATTCGTGCGTTACCTCGCGGGTCGCCTACGCAGCACGGGTCACAAAGAGGTCGAGATCCGGGCACGCATTAGTGTCTCCTTGAACGGGAGAGCGCCCCAATTGCTCATCGATCCGAACGTCGATCTGACCAAAGTTCCCTACCCCTGGTGGGGGCATGCACCCTGGATTCTACCTTTGGCACCTGAGTTCGACGTAAGCGCTCAGAAAAGAGAACCCGCTTCAGTACGGTAGCGTGCGCAACCAACACCCTCACCGCGAAAGGGTTACTTCACCTGATTCTGCTTTGTCGTCACGGTTTTTTCGCCGGGTCATAGGTGGGCTTGATAGTCCCGAGGCGCTTCGCCACGTCGAACAGGGTGGGATAGAACTGCACGAAGGTGTTGTCGACCGCGGTGTTGGTCTTGTGACACGAGTAGCACGTCGCGGTAGCGGGAAGCGGCGCGGCTTGGTCCACCAGGCCCTGCGGGCTATCGAACGAAAAGTAGCCCCAGCCATCATCAGGAAACCGCTGTCGATCTTTGACCGAGGCTTCCATGCGGACTAGCCTTCCCTGCGTGCGCCCGCCATTGTTGATCGACACGTTGGTGTCGGCGTCCCGCACCTCGAGGAGGAACATCGTCTTGTCCGGCCACGTGCCTGAGCGCAAGAACTCGCGGTAGGCCTCTGGCTTGACGAAGACGTTATCGAACAGGGGTGCCGGCTCAGCCGCCGCTTGCGCCGGCCCGTATGTCATCCCTAAGCCGCTCGTGACGTACACCCATTCGCGATAGTCGGGAGGGCGAATGAGCTCACCGCTGGCCGAGTAACTGAGACTTTCGGCGGCGGGCGTTTGTGCCGCTGCCGACAAGCTCCACGCGAACGCCGCGGCGAACGCGCAGCTGGCGATGCCCAGCACTGTTTTCACGGGGATCGTTTCTCGATGCTTCCGCTTGACCCATCGCATCATTACCTCCAACGGTGGCACGCCTCGTTAGGTGGTCGGTAAGCAAATGCGGCCCTCCACAATGGCCTGCAATACCTCCACTATAAATTTGCGCTCTCGTTCCTGAACACGGCTTGCCAGTGTGTCAACCGTGTCTCCCGCCAGCACTGGCACTTCACACTGGGCAACAACCGGACCCTTATCATATTCGGCGTCTACGACATGCACAGACACCCCGGTCACTGTTTCACCTGCAGCTAGGACAGCTTCATGCACCCGTGCACCATACATGCCGTACCCGCCAAACTTCGGCAACAGGGCCGGATGCGTATTTAAGACTCGTCCGCGAAAATGCTCCAAGGTGTAAAGCCCCAATTTTTTCATATACCCAGCCAGCAGCACCAGGGTGACCTTATGTTGTGTGAGCGTGTCGCCGATAGTACGGTCGAGAGTCTCGAACGGGGAATGCGTTTGCCCGCTCAGGTGATACCAGGGGATTGCGTATCGTTGCGCACGTTGGGCTGCACCGGACTGACTGTTGTTGGTAATCACGACCGCCAGCGTCGCGGTGAGTGAGCCAGTACGGCACGCGTCAATGATCGCTTGGAGCGTCGTCCCGTGGTGTGAGGCAAAAATACCGATCTGTGTTTCACTCATGATCCGAACTCTGGTTTGACCACCTAACGGTCCCGGTCCCGGTTTGCCGCCGTTTCACCTGTCGCCTCGCGGGTGCCGTCCCGCCCCCGTGCGACGTACCCGTCTGCCCTCTTGACAACGGAGGCCTGAGAGATGTTAGGCGTCATCGGCAAGGTCCATGTTCAGCTCGTGCAGACGCTCCATCTGCCGTTTTCGCACCTCTCGTTCAGTCGTCCCAGAGTCGTACACCGGGGAGATTAGCGGATGAACTCGTGCGACCGTCATGACAATCACGGACCGGATGTGGCTTTTGGCCCCCTGTGACCGCAGAAAGGCAACCAACTCTTCGAACTCTGCGCCTTCTGCGTAGACGCGGCAGTCGCCTTTGAACCGAAACCCCTTTCTCGCGATGGGATCAACTACATTGATCTCCGCGCTCGGCCGCGTGGTGAGGTTGGAGCGGGTTCCGGGCGAGCGCACTTCTCCAATCACCAGGTGGTCGTCGTCGAGGACGAGGGTAAGGCCCTTGGGTGAGAGGTTTGGCGTTCCATCCGCACAGACCGTCGCCATGAACCCTAACCGCTGTTCCCCCACTACACGCTTCATTTCTTCGTTGATCTTAGCCATATGGATTAAAGCTCTCCTGACGCCTGCTGTGAAAATAACTGCCTGTCAGATTAAGCCGGGACAGCCGCGCGCCTCACGGGCAGTTCTTGCGGGTCAAGTCCTCGTAGCGGTCCATGGCGTGGTCAGCAATCGCAGCAATCTTTTTGTCCAACAACTCTTCCAACGCGCCGTCGATGCGGTCCCAGAATGTCCCCCACCAGGACAGGTCGTCGTCAGAGTGCAGTTTCCCCTCGTTATCGAAATACCTCAGCGTGCCGACATGGCTATAGTCCTGGGATGACAACGGGACCCGCGTCACGACGTCGTTGTTGTTCACAAAACGGAACGCCTGCCCCTTCAGTGCGCTATTGAAATTTTGGGCGAAGCGCTGGCTGCCTACCCTGGGTTGTCCAAACGTGTACACGCCATTGACGATTTGTGCCGCGTCGCGCAACCGCAGCGACGCCGCTGCCAGCGTCGCCAGCGCAGCGCCGAGGCTATGACCAGTGAGCCAAAGTGTCTGGTTGTGGTCGCGCCACTGGTGCACCGCCCCCTCGACGTCGTGCCAGACATAGCCTAATGCCCGCGCGAAGCCGCTGTGCACATCCCCGCCGGGGCCATGGGTCTTATAGATGCGGGCGTCGGTCACCCAGTCGCGCAGGTCGGTCGGCTCGGTGCCGCGAAACGCGAGGATCAGTTTCACCGTGTCACCGCATAAAAAAGCCTGCGTGTCGTTGTTCTCAAACCACTCAAAGTGCGGGAATCCCCAGGCTTGTACTGTGGATGCCACTGCCGATTTGTCCCCGTACACCAACTTGGCAGCCTCCGCTAACACCACGGCATTGGTGGGGTCAAAACCGAAAGCCTTGTGGTTAAATGTGCGCGCCATGTCTGTCCTCCTGGCGTGCTCCCCGAGCGTGGGGGAGTACGCCCACTGTTGACGTTGCTACTGTGCGAGCCCAGTGACGGGGTGTAGCTATTGGTGAAGTCATACCCAACGCCACAAAGAGCCCGCGAGCATGCTGCATCTGAGCTTCTCGATTGATCTGAATAGCTGCAACGGCCGCCTGTTTTGCCGCCTCAATGGTTTCTCCGTAGGTCACGATCGCTAAATCGGGGACCTGCACGGCAAACCCGGCTTCGGTTTGTTCCAGCATGATGAGATAGCGCATCACTTCTCCAGCCCCACTCTTCCGCCAGCTTGAGCAATTCCCGGCGGGTGTACCGTTTGGGCAGAGAGCAGATTGTAGGACTTTTCCCTTACGCCGTCTAACGGTCGCACTCCGCAGCCGGAGTGCGAGTATCGCGAACATCCAGTTCTCGCCGTTTGTCCAATGTCAATTAGACAAACACGTCACTGATCTGGCCAAGGGTTGAAAGGAACCTGGCCACCGTCACAGCCCGAGAGCCGGCCTCGAAGCCAGCCCGCCACAGATGTCGATCGCGCGCCGCCTGGCAACGCGCGGGCATG
Organism: Deltaproteobacteria bacterium; assembly: GCA_016200595.1. GTDB lineage: Bacteria > Desulfobacterota > Binatia > Bin18 > Bin18 > JACQEL01. The sequence goes on along the minus strand of JACQEL010000832.1, from coordinate 9,831 downwards.
ACGTCCACGTGCTCGCCGACCGCGCGGTGGAGAGCGAGGCCGCAAACGCCGGCTGCCGCTTCCGCACCGTCAGGCGTCGTGACTGTGCCCCGAAATCATCCGCAGCCATCGCCGTATGCTTGAACGCATCTCGATGGCGGTGCACTAGCTCGGGTCGGCGGCGCGCAACCGCTTCGCTAGCGCCTGCAGGAGCTTCCATCCGATGGCGCCGTTCCGTTCGACCAGCGGGCGGAACTCCCAGAACGTGAGCCCGTAGCAAACCAGGTCGGTCGTAGCAGTCACCGTGGCCATGCGGGGGCCGCCGTCGATCAGGGCGATCTCGCCGAAGTAGTCGCCCGGGCCGAGGGTGGCGAGGGCGACGCCTTTGCTCGAGACCGTGGCCTCCCCGGAGTCGATGAGGAAGAAGGCGGCGCCCCCGGAGCCCTCCATGATGACGGTCTCGCCCTTCGCGAAAGGGCGCTCCTTGAGCAGGCGGGCGATTTGCTCGGCCTGCCGGCGGTCCATATCGGCGAAGAGCTGGGCGCGCCGGAGGGTGGCCACGGGGTTGCGCGGGGGCGGGGCGGGCGGTGGTGCCTCGCTGCGCGCCTTCCCGGTGGTGACGGCGCGGCACTGGAGGAGGTAGAGCGTCCCAGCTTGGAACGCCCATTCGATGTCGCGCCGCGGGCCGTAGACCTTCTCGCACTGCAGGGCGAGCTCGCCCAAGACCGCGAGCTCGGCGGCGTCGAGGCAGAGCTGGTTCACCTGCGCGGGTGGCACTTGCTGCTCGAAGGTGCCCCCGTTCGGGAGCGAGCGGATCGCGATGCGCTTGCGCCCGACCTTGCGCTCCAGCACTTGGCCGGAGCGGTCGAGGCGGAAGTGGTCCGGGACGACGAGGCCGGCGACCACGGCTTCACCGCGGCCCCAACTTGCTTCGATCAGGCGCTCATCGGCGCCGGTGACCGGGTGCTCGGTGAACATGACCCCGGCCACGCTGGGGTTGAGGAGCGTCTGGACGACGACACCGACGCTCGGCCGGGTGAACAGGCCGACACGCTGGCGGTAGGTGATGGCCGAGTCCGAGTTCGCCGACCACCAGACTTCACGGACGGCGCCGGGGACATCGGCCGCCGCATGGACGTTGAGCACGGTGGTTTAGCGTAGACGACCCAAGCCGTGCGCTGTAACTGACTGAGGAACGCGGTCCAAGCATCGTCCGCAACCAGCGCGGCACTCTCCCCCACAAAGCGGAGTCGGTGATGGTGCCGCAGCCGGCGCAGCCCCGCGAGGTACTTACCCCGAAAGACCTCACTCAGCGCCGCGACGGCAAACAGGAAGCGCGGGTGGCTGGGCCGCCACTGCGTGCCATCGGCACGCAATCCACCCCCGGTCACAATGCAATGCACGTGGATATGCTCGGTCAGGGTTTGGCCCCAGGTATGGAGCACGGCGGTGATGCCGAGTTCGGCCCCTAAGTGTTTGGGGTCACGGGCGAACTCTTGCAGGGTCTGAGTCGCGGCCTGGAACAACAGGTGGTAGAGCGCCCGCTGGTTGGCCCGAATTAGGGGATTGAGCGCATGGGGTAGGGTGAAGACGACATGGAAGTAAGGCACCGGCAGCAGCAGCGCTTGCTCGGCGACCAGCCATTTGGCCCGAGCTGCCCCCTGGCACTTGGGACAGTGCCGATTGCGACAGGAGTTGTAGCTGATCCGCTCGGTCCCACAACTCTCACAGGCCTCCACATGCCCGCCAAGAGCTGCCGTGCGACACTGCGCGATCGCCCGCAGGACCTTCGCTTGCTCGTGGGAGACGTGAGGGGTGGCGCGAAACGCTTGTCCATACGCCCGCACGACCTCGGCCACCTCGAAGCGCGGTTGCCGCAGGTCGGTCTCTGTTCCTGCCGCTGTCGTAGACGACGACAGCAGGGGCATCGCTTACGCCGCCGCTGGCGTGTCGAGCGCTAGGCCATCAAGCGGCGAGCCCTGCGCCGCCACCCGCGTCCGGGCCACATGCACGTAGCGCATGGTGGTGGTAATGCTGTCGTGGCCCAAGAGCTGTTGCAGGGTGGCCAGATCCGTGCCCGCTTCCACGAGATGCGTGGCAAAAGCATGACGCAAGGCATGAATGCCCCCGGCCTTGGTAATGCCCGCCCGCCGCTTGGCCCCCTAGTACATCTTCTGCGCGGTCGCCGGGTCCAGCGGCGCAGCTTTGCCCCGCTGCGGGAACACCCACGGCGGCGCGGGCCTCTACACTTGCCAGTAGGGGCGTAACTCGGTCAGCAAACGGGACCCCAGCAGCGTGTAACGATCCTTACGCCCCTTGCCTTGCTCGACCCGCAACATCCCCCGCTCGGCGTCAATATCGCTGACCCGCAGCCGCACGACTTCACTCACGCGCAGGCCCCCACCGTACGTCGCCATCAGCAGTGCCCGCTCCCGCAGAGTAGCCGTACTGGCCAACAAGCGCGCCACCTCCTCCCGGCTCAGGACCTCCGGGAGCTTCTTCCCCCCTTTGGGCAAGGGCAGTGCAAAGGCCGGGCGCTTGAGGGTCACCGTGTAGAAAAACCGCACCCCGAACACCGCTACCCGCACGCTGTTGGGGGCCAAGTGGCGCTGCTCCAGCAAATAGCAGAGATAGTCCTCCACCTGCTGCACCCTGAGCATGTCAGGTCGTTGGCGGTAGTGCTTGGCTAGTCCGGTCACTGCCGCCAGATACGCTTCCTGCGTGCGCGGAGACATACCGCGCAGGACCAAGTCATGCTGCATCCGCTCACGTAACTCGCCCATACAGACCTCCTTTGGCGTCGTGGCCTTCCGGACCACGACCGCGTAATTTTCGGAGGTCATCTTACGTGTCCGTGAGCTGACTAGCTTCGGGGCTGTGAAGAGGAACTGCAAAAGAAAGGAAAATAGCAGACCACTACGGCACAAGGAGCCGCCGCGCAGCGGTTTAGTTCAACTGGCCCATAGAGGGTAGAGCCCCTGCGAGGTTCCTTCCTTATCTATACAGCACGGATTGTGCGGGAATATCTGGACGAAACGCCCGGAGCCGCAGGCAGTGAGTGGACCGTCTCTCCCGCTCCTCTTCTGGGTGAGGCGTCACCAAGGGGCCCGTAGCTGCCCCTCCCCCGAGTCTGACACGAACTAGGAGTGTCTCACGACACAACCCGCTGCTTTGAGAAGACCGGCATGAGGGCACAGAAGAGTTTCTCGGCCGTAGCCTCTGCGGGGGCTAGTGTTTCCTGTGCCATATGTTCCACGGGAAACATTGATCCTCCATAGGTGTTTGGTGCCGCTCAGGCTGTGACCAGCAACCGAAATTAAGTCAGCCCCGATCGCTTGGCACAGACGCTTCACTATTTGTTTCTCGGACGGCCACCCCGCCCCCGCGATGCATCCGTCTGTCCGCTTGACACCGGAGCCCTGATAGGGGTTAGACAGCCTCTACACTGCCACCGTCACGAACGAGGAGGCATGGTCCGCCCGGGAGGTCGTGGTCTGGCACCTGCAGCATGCCGCGATGGAAAACGCTCTCAAGGAGCATAAGAGCGGCTTTGGCCTGGAGAAGCTGCCCATGCAAAAGTTCCATGCCAATTGGGCCTACCTGCTCATTGGCCAACTCGCCTTCAATCTGGTGGCATGGTTCAAGCGGTTAGTGTTGCCCCCTAGTTATCATCGGGCCACCCTCAAGACGATTCGGCATCATCTCCTCAACCTCGCGGGGAAGATTGTCCATACCGCCCGTCGTGTCTTCTTGATGCTCTCTGATCGCTATCGCTTCCAAGCAGTCTGGCCCTTTGCGATCGACCGCCTGGCTCACTTACAGTTTGGGTAATGCTTATCCGTGGATTCAGGTTAGAAAGCTAAGTCTTCAGTTTGGACTCATCCAAGGCTCTAAGAAAAGCAACCAAGAAAGAGGCTCCTCTCATAAAGAGTAAGCGGACATCCTCTCGGGTCATCTCGCCTTGTTTAGAAGCGGAGAGGGCGTTGATAAGATCTCTTGCGTCGGTCGCCAAACGAACCAGATCCCCTTGCTGAATGCCCGACCTAGCTACCTGAGAGCCGATCGACATGACCTTGTCGTCTGCCCCTTTTGCTGGTTCCTGGTTCGGTCGTCTTCTGAGGAGATCTGCCAATACTCGATTTATGGACTCTCGTAGAGGGATGAGGACAGCAGCTGGGGCAGTTTCGTCAGCGCTTGGCCTCAAGAAGGGATCTCGTGCTTGCCTGAGGAGCAACGCTGCACTGTTCTGTCCCACAGGCGCGTTGTCAAAGCCCATCCTGAATAACTCTTTCTCTGCCTCTTCTCCCCAATTCGCGCGCTCAGCCGCCTTGTTGAACTTCGCAACCGCCTTCTCAGCAATCGGCTGTACATCTAGCGGCAGTGGCTTCTCAAGGGTCATTGAAGACATGAGCCAACTTGTCGTCACACCTGTGGCTGCGGTAGTGAAGTAAACATTTCCTGCAGTCATCAGAATTTCATTTGCAGTGTCTAGCCGAGATTTCGCTGCATTCCAAGCCGCTATTCCTTGATCCCAGCGTTCGGGTAAAACGTAAGTGTCGTCTGGAAGACTCGCCACATATGCTTCGGCCGATTCGGCCAAGTCTTTCATGATTTGACCTTGTTCTACTATTTCTTGCCCCTTCGCACGATACCTATCCGTGGCTTGTTTTGTGTATTGAATCTCTTCGAGCAGTTTCCCCTTTCTACCTTTTGGCCCATTACTGTCGTTCATGTCCTATGACTGTCCTCTCAAGAAGTTATGCTGGCTAACGCACAGGTTGAGCCGCGCCGCGTCAGCGGCGTCGGACTCCAACCGATTGTTAGGCGGCTTCCTGTCTCCCGGTACATTAACAATCTCAATCCCATATCGTGGAGATCAAACCCGACTGCCGAATCACTGGATCACGAGTCACAAGAGGAACACTACGTGAAATCGTTTCGGTGACGATAAGGCGATCGAAGATGTCGGGAATGATCGTATATTGATGACTGGCAATGACAGTTTCGGGGAACAAGGGCAAGAGCGGATAGTTATCACTTGCAGCCATTGCTCGCAGGTGCGGGAGTAGATGGTCGAGAGACGCGCCTAGCAGGCGACCTTTCTGGACCACCATTAACATTTCTGCGACAACCACGGCGGGAACGTAGATACATCCTTGTCCTGCGTCTGCGTTGGAGAAGACTCGCTGAGCTGCTCTACCCAAACGTTGCGGCCAATACAAATGCCACAGTAGGGCATGAGCGTCCGTGAGGTAGTTCACGGTTAGGAATCCTCCTGCCCCCCTGCATCTGTCTCCAACTTCTCGAACCGTTGTTGCCGTTCGTGGCGGAACTCCTGAAGAACGTCGGCTATTGGATCGACATGCGGCGGCGGGGGCACCTGCGGCGCGAGGACGCCAGCGAGCTTTACAATTCGCTGCTCGACAGAGGAATCAGCCTGGATGATTACCTCGGCTGGACCTGTCGGGAAGTCATCAGGCACCCTAACCACTAGCTGATGATCTGCTGGGATTGTGACCTTGATCTTGTGGGTACGCATTTTATTCTCCCAAGCTGTATATTTACCACTGTTGTGGCTCACCAATAGCCCACCTGACCGCCACAACTGGCAGCTGGTCTTTTCCAGGTCACGTTCGGCCTCCATCGCGCGAACGGAGGGAGCCTTCCTCAGACGGTTGGTCCGTGCCGAAGCCTCGATTGGTGGACAGCGCTTCGCTTTTGTCCCCCCTACTTTACTGTACCTTTTGATCTTTCGCGTGGGAGGTCAGGAAAGGTTAGCGCGGCTAATTAGCCCAAGAACAAGTAAAGAGATACCGAGCAGGCCCAAGCCAGCCGCAGTCAACAATATGACCGTATAGAATGGTTCCTTCAGGACATAGTTCTCCAAGCCTCCCGCCATCATTGCATCTAGTGGATTGTACGGGGAGTGTCTGCTTGCCCATAGATAGATGAACAGTCCGACCAATACCGAGAAGATGCCAGCGACAATCTTGATGGACGGGGGGACAGGTGGGTACACAGCTTGGGCAGATTCAGATGAGGTAAGAGCATGGGAGGTAGGACTAAATTGTTTGTCGAAGCATTCTTTACAGAGATCAGCATTTTGCTAGCGCAAAAATGAGATTTTGTAGCTTTTCCCGCATCCTTTGCAGGTGACCGTAGATTTCATTTATTTGCCCCCAGCACGCGCCTAACGGTCCCGCTCACCGTTTGCCGCCCGAATGTGTCCTTTCAGGTTTACCTCAAACCGCAAGCGGGCGACAATACGGTGCAGTGGATGGTTAGCTGACACTCTCCTACGATAACTCTTCAATGAGTCTCTTTGCTTCTTGCAAATCTTTCGTGTCCAAGCCTTCGGTGAACCAGCCGTAGATCTCGGCCAGCAGTTGCCGGGCTTCGTCCTTCTTGCCATGTTTCTGCCACAGTCGACTCAAGCTCATGACCGCTCGTAGCTCCAGCGACTTCGCGCTCTGACGCTGAGCAATCTTGATGGCTTTGAGAAAGCACGCTTCAGCTTCGGCTTGGGAGTCGGAGGTCAGGGGTCGGGGGTCAGGGCCTCTGGATTGGTCTTGACTTGCCTGAGACCTGCCCGAGACTGGCCCAAGACTTGTTTTAGACTGCAGCATTAGCGTTCCTTTCAGCCGATACAGTTCCGCCCCGGCCCCCCACTCTCCATTCTTCTCCACGAGCGTCAGCGCCTCAGCCAGCACGTTCAGCCCTTGCTCTACCTGCCCCGTCCCCTCACACGCCTCGGCCAGCATGGTCAGCCAAAGTGGCCGTAATCCCTCTGCCCCAACGGCGCGCAAGGCGGCTAGGCCCCGATGCATCTGCACGATCCCTGCTTCTCCCTGCCCCTGCTTGGCCAACGCCCACCCCCGCAGGATAGTCCCTACGGTCAACCACATCGTGAAGCCATGCTCGGAGCAGAGTGCAATCGTTGCCTCTGCGCGCTCTCGGACCGTCTGCTCCTCTCGGCGGAGCTGATGGATCCAGGCAGCAAAAGTGAGTGTAAAGGCCAAGCTATAAGGGTGAGCACGCTCGTGGGCAAGAGTCAGCGCATCGTGGCTGCTCTTTAGGGCCTGGTCTGCATAACCAAGATGCCAGAGAGCCATCGACCTATGGGCGAGGCAACCTACTCCGGGGTCTTGTCCATAGAGGAGGGCATGGGACCTGTGCTGCTGAGGATCGTAAAGAGCCACGCCTTGCTCATCGTGCTCTCGGGCTAGGGCAAACTCACCCAGAGTGAGTAAGGGTGCCGCTAGCGCGTAATGGGCCTCTAGGAGGAGAGTCCGATCCTTTGCGTTCTGAGCCAGGCGCAGGACCTTCTCCCCCATCTCCCGGGCCGTATGGTGCTCGCCTCGTAGTGAATAGAATGTACGCAGTCCCCACAACACCGGGAAGAGTTGCGGGGTTTCTAGCACCTGCTGACACAGCTCGCGCGCCCGGGCGTATGTCTCTCCTACCTCAAACGCCGCAGGGCCCTTGGTAGTCAGCAGCGAACGCCCCAGGCCGATTTGGAGTGTCAGTTCTTGTTGGGTGCGTTGTTGGGGGTCTCACCCAGAGCCAGCACCTCCCGTTTGGCGCTACTGCCGATCTCTCCCACCACAACCAAGCCCGTGTGAATGCCGAGGCGAACTTGTAGGGGGTGTGGGAGGCTAGGGTTGAGGTGGCGCAGGGCAGCGATCATCTCCAGGCTAGTCCGTACAGCCCGCTGTGCATCATCTTCATGGGCAGTGGGATAACCAAAGTAGACTAACAGAACATCGCCCAAGTGCTGAGCAATGTGGCCCTCGTAGCCCTGGATCACCTCTGTGCAGGTGCTTTGATAGGCCTGTATCACCTCCCGCAGATCTTCAGGATCAAGTTGGGTGGAGAGCGCGGTGGAGCCTACCAGATCACAGAACACCACCGTCAGTTGGCGACGCTCAGCTTCGGGAGGACGTGGCTCTGTGGGTAGAGGTGGGGATTGGTAGGAACGAGGGGGGGACGGAGCTGCCGCTGGCTCTTGGTCGCCTCGCCAGACCAGAAAGCGTCCGTCTTCGTCGGCCGCGAGCCGCCTAGCGCCAATGAGTTCTTCCTTAAGGTCTTCCAGATATTCGTCATCCAGGGCAAACCGCCGCTTTAAGCCCCGGTAGGAGACCCGCTGCTCGCGCTGCAGCAGCGCTTAGACCTGAGAGAGTATTTCATCAAAAGTCATGGTCAGTCTCCCCTATGACCTGACCTCTTGTTCTAGGTCATTCTTTCAGACAGACCCTTGTTTCTGTCATCTAACGGTTCCGCCTCAGCTGCCGCGGCCCAAACGGAACCTTACATGTTTACTCCAAACCGCAAACGGGCCCCGGTCAGGTGGAACGGTTTGTTAGGCCAGCGGCCTTCCTGTGCATATCTAACGCTTCTCGACTTGGTTGACCATAAGAAGTCTGTGGTAGCCGAAGAGCTACACCGTCATATTGGGCATACGATGTTCCCTCAAGCTCCGGGGCGATAAGGACGGTCATTGTTGCTGTATCGACAGCGATGAGACCAAGGTCGAACAACATGTGCAGGTCTGCACAGCAGTCGCAAGGCCTGCACCGGCACTTCCGACGAGGCCACTGAGTACTTCGACAGCATTCACTGAGGCTCCTTCCCAAGCGGCTAGTTTCTGAGGAGTGATCTCGAATCGCTGCTCTAACTCACGCTCCCGGATCTTCGCCTTCTTTAGAAAGTCTACCGCTCGCCCCATAGTCACGAGCGCTTCAAGTCGCCGTCTTCCTAATGCCTCAAAATTCGATTCCGCTTTATCATGCTGCTGTTTATAGTGTTGCTCAGCGCGGTCGTATTGACTGCGTCGGCTGTTATAACGGTCTTTTGCCTTCTTGATCCTGACCCCGGAGTCAACAGTTTTGAAAAGTCCAGTGCCTCCTGTAAGTGCAGATGCCGCAAGAATGATCGCGGGTATCAGCGGTAATGGCATAATTCAACCCTTTTAGTTCTGTTTGTGCAGCTAACGCCCAAGGCTCAGCCGCCGCGGCCCGACCGTATCCTTGCACATTCGCCCAGATCCGTTCGCGGGCCGCGGTCGGGCTGGAGGCTGTTGTTAGCCAAGCACCTGAAGATCGACGACAGTATCTCCTTCGGCTCTCGAAACTCAGAGACTCTGTCGCCAGAGTTCTAGTCCCTTGACTAGGATTTCTTCAAGCCAGTTCTCAAAACGGACAGTGGCGTTACTTTCATCCTCACGATAGTTAATTTGAAAGAGTTCAAGAGTTAAGGGAACGAGGTCAACGACTGCACGCTCCCCCTCATCTGTTGCTTCTCGACGGCAGAAACAAGCAGAGACTGCAAGAATTCCACGAAATTCAGAACCTGTACCGTGAAATGACACAAGAATCTCAGCTTGTGATCCCGCACGAAGGATTAAGCGTGTCCAAGCATGATACTCATTTGTGTTGGCAAAATACCCTATCCGTCTTGCCGTTTCCACGATTTGCCAACGGAAATAGTGACTACGTATTCCCCCTGCTGGTTCTGATTCCGTCATAAAACGAGCATCACGAAGATAATCTCCAGTCTGATCCTCGAGGCTACGCGCAATCTCTTTGAAGCGTTCATTTGTCAAGTTCTGGAGCTTACCTGCCGTTCGCTTTGCATTGTCCCACACAGCACGTGTTGTCCGATCGCGGGACTCTAGCTGATTGCGAGTTGCCGCAATAACCTGCTCGGCTCGCTTGAGTTGTAAGACCTGCCCAGAGATACTTAGAACCTGAACAAATGCCTTGCGCTGAGCCGCCGCGAAAACAGATACAAGTGGACCAAGGTCCGAGCGATCTGCTGCTTCAAGGGCATCTAGATAGCGGGTCCTTTCCTCTT
>JACQEL010000831.1 GCA_016200595.1 Deltaproteobacteria bacterium | reverse complement strand
TTAACGGCCGTGTTCGGGATGGGAACGGGTGTGGCCCCTCCGCCATTGAGACCGGGGTAAAATTTAAGTGGGGATTTAAGTACCGATAAACGTGGCCTGTGTCAAGCGCGCCTTGACGGGTTTCCTTACGCTCCCTAAGATCTCCCAGTCACCAATGAAGGAATCTATCGCTGCCATATTCGCGGATAGTGTCGCGGCCAAACAACGGTTTCTGGACGAGTACAGTCAGGGGCTGGAAAGCGCGATCAGCGAGATTGTGCATACACTCAAAAGCGGTGGAAAACTCTTGCTCTTCGGCAATGGTGGCAGTGCGGCGGACGCGCAGCATATTGCGGCGGAGTTCGTTAATCGCTATCTGCGCGAACGCCGACCGCTGCCGGCGATTGCCTTGACTACTGATACCTCAACGTTAACCGCCATTGCCAACGACTACGGCGTCGAAGACCTTTTTGCCAAGCAGATTCGAGCTTTAGGACAAAAAGGAGATGTGGCGATCGCGATTTCGACCAGCGGCAATTCAGCCAATGTATTACGGGCTCTCGCGGTCTGTCGGGAATTAGGCATCCACACGATCGGTCTGACTGGAGGAACCGGCGGGAAAATGGTGGGCCTGGTGGATCACCTGCTCTGCGTGTCGGCCACCTCTGTCACTCCACGCATACAGGAAACACATATCCTGATCGAGCACGTCATCTGTGAAATGGTTGATGAGGTGCTCTTCGGAGCGGAAAGTAGCAAGTCGTGAGATTTCCACCAATCGATCCTACGCGGATAGTGACCTATCCACTTAAGCAGCGCAAGAGCAAGGTCGCGGCTGGGGTGTTAGGGGTCCCCTGGCGAGTCGAAGGGAAAATGCGAGACTTTCTGGGTTCTTTGCCCCATACCTTGGCGGCAGCCGATTTACGAGAGATCGTCCAGAGAATTGCCGCGGCAGTCCGGGCGCAACGGCCAGTCGTGCTAGGCATGGGGGCGCACCCCCTGAAAGTCGGGCTCTCACCACTCATTATCGATTTGTTGGAGCGAGGGGTACTGTCGGCGGTAGCGATGAACGGCGCCGGTATTATTCATGATTTTGAATTGGCCTACCAGGGCGAAACTTCTGAAGATGTCGCTGAAGCGTTGAGAGATGGCAGTTTCGGTATGGCGCGAGAAACCGGAGAGTTTCTCAATTCCGCCATCCACGCTGGGGTTACTCAAACCGGAGTGGGTATCGGTCGGGCGGTGGGAGAACAGATTCGTGCTGCTGGTTTACCCCACGGCCATCTAAGTGTCTTGGCTGCCTGCGCTCGTCTTGAGGTGCCGGCGTGTGTACACGTGGCCGTAGGCACGGATATTGTGCATATGCATCCCCAGGTTGATGGTGCCGCGATTGGTGAAGGGAGTCTGCGTGACTTTCGTTTGTTGACGGCGGTAGTCGCTCAATTGGAAGGGGGGGTGTTTATCAACCTGGGTTCGGCAGTGATCATTCCCGAAGTGTTTCTCAAAGCGATTTCTCTCGCTCGCAACCTCGGCTATACGGTCAGCGCTTTCACCACGGTGGATATCGATTTTACCCGGCATTACCGACCGGCAATGAATATCGTGCACCGGCCCACACAACAGGGGGGGCGCGGCTTCCACCTTACCGGTCATCATGAAATCTTATTTCCTCTCCTGTGCGCTGCAGTGATCGAAGAACTGGCAACCCCACCATGAATATAGAGTGGAAGTCGTGTACAATTCGGCACATTGCCGCCTGATGTACGGATGATATTTTCATGAAGTTCATGTTGTTTCTGTTGCCGACTATCCCGGCGACCTTGGCGGAGCGGAAAAGACTCCGCCCAATTGCCAACCGCACCGACCGTTGGCAACTGATGTTAGAGGAGGTGATCGAACTCGTCCGCTTGGCCGAAGATTTGGGATTTGAGGCCGTTGCCTTTCCTGAACACCATCTGCACAGTGAAGGGTTCGAGGTGGGTGGGCCACCGGAATTGCTCCTGTATGTGGCTCTACACACCAAGCGGGTAAAAGTTGGGCCGATTGGTTACGTGCTCCCGGGTTGGGATCCGCTCCGTTTGGCAATCACTACTGCCTGGCTCGATCAGCTCACCAAGGGGCGCTCATTTGTCGGGTTTGCGCGTGGCTACCAACCACGGTGGCTCGATCAGATGGCACAGAAAATTCACGTCTCGGCTACTCTGAGCGATCGCTCGGTACGCGATGAGGCAAACCGTCGAGCCTTTGAAGAAGTATATCAAATTCTCAAGCTGGCCTGGGCGGACGAGCCTTTTCGCTTTCAGGGAGAGTTCTACCAATACCCGTATCCTTATGAGACCGGCACCCCGTGGCCACCCCATGCCTGGACACGGGAATACGGGGCCCCTGGAGAAGTGGATTCCCACGGGCGTATCCAAAAATTAGCGGTTGTGCCTAAGCCGTATCAAAAACCGCATCCGCCCTTGTTCCAAGCCTTCTCGGTCAGCGAATCCACGATTCGCTGGTGCGCGCGCGAGAAAGTTGCGCCGATGATCCTGTTATCTCGACCTGAGCAATTACGCCACTTGGCGCGGGTTCATGTCGAAGAGGCTGGACGAGCTGGGCGGTGGCTTGCCTTGGGTGAGGGCATTGGAGTGCTGCGCCAGGTGTATCTGGCGGACAGCAGGCGGGCCGCTGAGCGACTGGCGGAGCAAGGGTTGGTGGGCGTCGGGTATAAACGGTTTTGGGGCCACTTTGGGTTTTGGGAAGCGTTTCGTTTTCCTGAGGATGAACTGGACTACCCTACCAGCGAAGGTTCTCTGCCTGCCCATGAATGGACGGTGGACCGGATGGTTCGGGCTCGGTATCTCTATGCGGGGACCGTGAGTGACGTGGTGCAAAGGATAGATGAATTAGTGGCAACCGCCAATCCTGAATGGTTTGCTTGGCTGTTCGATCAGGGTTTGCTCCCACGGGCAGAGTTGAAGAGGCAATTAGAGCTCTTTGGCACTCAGGTGCTGCCGCGCTACCAGTCGTAGGGCGAGCCTGCGAAGCCGAAAACTAACGACTAGGTGTGAATCCGAGAGAATTTGCGTCGTCAATACCTGTAACGTGATGTAGGATGATCTAATGCCTCAGTTTCATTATCAAGCGACGACTCCTCAAGGGAAGGTCATAGAAGGAGTGATGGAGGCCGGCGAGGAGAAAGCAGTCGTCGCCCGCCTCCATGATCAGGGATATCTTCCGCTTCGTATCGCGCTGCCTGGACAAGTACAATCAGGTTCCTCCTTGGGGTGGTTCTCGCTGCCAGTGCTGCCAGGGCGTGGGGCGATTCGCCAACGTGATCTGTTAATTCTGACCCAGGAACTCTCGACGCTGATTACTGCCGGCCTGCCTCTTGATCGGGCATTGTCCGTGCTGGGTGGGCTTACCACCAAAGAAGAGCTCAAAAAAATCGTCGGGCAAATCCTCCGCGCGGTGCAACAAGGGAAGTCGTTAGCCGAGGCTCTGGCTGAGTATCCGAAGATTTTCCCCCCTTTGTACGTCAATATGGTCAAGGCTGGTGAACTGGGGGGATTCCTTGACACCACCTTACAGCGTCTGGCCGAGTATCTAGATCGGGCGCAACAGGTACAAGATGAGATTAAGTCGGCCTTGACCTATCCGATCCTGCTGACGGTCGTAGGTGGGCTATCGGTGATCATTTTGCTGACGTATGTGTTACCCAAATTTGCCGTAATCTTTGGTGATTTGGGCCACGCTTTGCCGACCTCGACCCGCATCCTGTTGGGCATTAGCCATGGCCTGCGCGCCTATTGGTGGGTCCTGGTGTTGGGAAGCGTCGGGGGATGGATGGGAGTGCGACAGTATCTGTCTACTCCTCAGG
>JACQEL010000830.1 GCA_016200595.1 Deltaproteobacteria bacterium | reverse complement strand
CGCTTCATGGTCCTGCCTGAACGTCCTCCTGGCACTGAGCAACTGAGCGAAGACGAACTAGCTGCGGTTGTAACCCGAGATGCGATGATCGGGGTTACCCGCGTACAACTCGACAAGCGTGTGACGAGCACGCTGTCGCAGCGTCAGGTCGCCGATATGGCCGGGACGGTCGCTCTGCCGCGGCAGAGCGGAGAGCTAGTCTTCCAGGACCCCTGGGAAGGCTGTGTATTTGCCCTGGCGGTTGCGCTCTGCGAGCAGGGGCTCTACCGCTGGAGCGAGTTCCGTGACCATTTCGTTACCGAGATAGCGGCGGCGGAGCGACCGGAAATTCCCTCCGACGCAAAACCGACTTATTACGAATGCTGGTTGGCCGCGCTCGAAGCACTGCTCATCGAGAAAGCGATGCTGACGAAGAAGAAGATCGATACCAGAGGCGGATGGTTAGCGAGAGCCGCGATGCCTTCTCACTCACGGTCATTTCTGCATCTGCGGTGGGATATGTCAGAAGACGATGAGGAGGCCTAATGCTTAATCTCCGGTCAGTCGGGCTGGTACATGAAGGATCCCGCTGGTCAGAGGTCAAGGAAGACCGTGTTCAGCGCATCTGGCCATAACCATACCGCCTCATCGACATGAAGGACCGCTCTGACTGGTCCATCCTCGGAAATGATGAACCCAATGGTGCTTGGGCAATGCCCAACAAAGCCAATGGCTGAGTTATGCCGGGTGCCGAACCGCGTCAGTTCAATCTTCTCGGTGGGAGGAATACTCTGGTGCGTTCCTTCAAACACCTCTTTTGCCCACTTGGGCGCCGCGAGATGAGCCGCAAACCATAAAGGACGAAGATGTTCATCAACAATTAACGCTCCGTCAACGCAACTCAGCTGGGCAAGCATGTCGAGATACTCACCGAGCCGACGCTTATAGCGAGCCAGCAATTCGCCCCCTTGGCCAGAGTTCTCTTCTTCAAGCACTTTGCCGATCAATTCCTCTCCGGCGGGAGAGTCGACAATCTCTCTTCCGGCTTGCAAGTATCCCCTGGCCATATCAAGCTGTTTATCTGGAACCCAAATCACCGTGCCCCCATGTCCGTGCGCGGCCGCACTGGTATAGATGCGCTCAAGACACTTGCGGTACAGGAACCAGTAGCCATTCTCATAGCGCTGGTACAATTCATGGTTTGCTAACACCTGAAGAAGCTGATGAGTGAAAGGGGAAGAGGCCATAGGGCCTGGCTTGGCAATAGAGAAGTGTCCCTTGTCGAAACGTCCAACCACACTGTCTCCGTAGGATATGACCACCGAACCTGGTACACGTGTGCTGAGGGTCAGCGCTGGCGGCCGCGGCAGAGAGCTGAGATCAGTATCAAACAGTGAGGCAATCCGGCCGTAAAGGACCGCCCCGACTAGCTCGTACCCTTTGCGCTCGGCGCCGCGCGCCGCGACCAAGGTGGCGATGTTCTGATCAAACGCTGGAGCCAACTTTCGTAAAGACTCAACCGCCAGGGGGATCGGTTGGGCGAAGGGCAGAGATTCGAGATGGTTTGCCGCTTGCTTCAGCGACGTCGTGGTTGCATCTGGAAGAAACACGACGCGGACTTGAATAGCTCTCCGCTCTTCCTGTTGCAGGCTCGCAAAGAAGACCATTTCGAGAAGAGCTTTGAGATCCGTAGCAGCCGGCACCGCTCGCGTCATTTCTGGGTGGTTCCGGTAGAATCCCACCGAACGCCAAGCAGCCCGAATCTCCTCGATGAGGCTCGGCTCTAACATTGATTCCTCCAAGTTTGCGGCAGCGTTGCCCGCGGTCACCACCACAATTACTACTACAATGCTGGGCAGCCGGGAAGAACTGCGCTATGCTGCCAGCGACCGGAGCAGGCTGGGTAAATGCTGCATGAGGGGAGGCAACAATGGAAGAGGGACGCCCCAGTTCTACGGCGGTCGCTGCCGCCATGATGCGCGCGGCACACCTGCTGTGGGACGCTGAGCCTAAGATTTTGCGAGATGAACTGGCCCTGGGTCTGAGTGGCGTAGGAGACGAGGCGACGTTGCGAACGACTCTGGATGCCATGCTCACGGAGCTGCAAGCGGACTTTTCCGCGGCGTTTGCGCAAGCGGTTTTCCGACACTTCCGCGCGATGGCAGTGCTCCGCAGCCGCTATGTGGAAGACGCACTGGCCCAGGCGCTCTCACGAGGTGTGAGACAATATGTGATCCTGGGAGCTGGGTTCGATTCCTTCGCCTATCGGAGAAAGGACCTTGCTAGCGTGGTGCAAGTGTTGGAAGTTGATCATCCGGTCAGTCAGCAGGAGAAGCTGGCGCGCTTGCGGGCGCTGCATGTGGACCTGCCAGCCAACCTGCGCTTCGTCACCGTCGATTTCGAGAAGCAAACCTTGGTGGATGGTCTTCAGGCAGGTGGGTATTGTATGGAGGAGCCAGCTTTCTTCTCCTGGCTGGGAGTCACGCAATACCTGACCGAAGCCGCCGTCTATCGGACCTTGCAAGAGGTGGCCTCCTTGGCGAGCGGAACCGAGATCGTTTTCATGTATGTCGTGCCTGCTGCGTGGCTCGCTGACGAAGATCGGCGCCTGCTGGCGGTTTCCACCGCGTCGAGCGCGAGTCATGGCGAGCCGTGGCTCAGCTTTTTTGAACCGGCGCAGCTTGCGGCACGGGTGAAGGACCTGGGGTTTGCCGAGGTCTGGGACTTGGGACCGACGGAAGCGAACGCCCGTTACTTTGCGGGCCGCAGCGATGGACTGCGGGTCGCGAGCCTGGGGCATCTCATGAAAGCCCGGGTGGGGTTAGCCACTTTCTAACAGGTAGTTATCAGTGGGAGAGCAGTGCGTATCAAGAATGCTTTCACTGTTGATAGAACAATACAGGAAGAACAGCTCAGGAGAGTGACGTGGAATACACAATTCTCGGGCGCAGTGGTTTACGAGTCAGTGTCGTTGGCCTCGGCTGTGGCGGTCCCAGCCGCCTGGGCCAGGCAACCGGCAAGAGCGAACAGGAATCGATTACCGTGGTACGACAGGCGGTGGATTTGGGTATTACGTTAGTCGATACGGCTGAGATGTACGGCACCGAAGCCATTGTCGGGAAGGCCCTGGAAGCGGTTCCCCGGGATCAGGTGGTGATCTCGACCAAGAAGCTGCCGCCGTCGCCGGACCGGCCCGATCCAGTTGGAGAACTCAGGCAGGGATTGGAACAAAGTCTGCAGCGGCTCAGAACCGATTATGTCGATATCTATCATCTCCATGGGGTGCGGCCCGATCACTATCGTTACGCTTATAACGTCCTCGCGCCCGTGCTGTTACGGATGCGTGAGGAAGGCAAGATCCGAGCGGTAGGGATCACCGAGGCCTTTATCTTTGATCCGGGACATCTCACGCTGCAGCAAGCCCTGGAAGCAGATTGCTGGGACGTCATGATGGTGGGGTTCAACCTGCTGAATCAGTCCGCCCGTAGCCGGGTGTTCAAGAAAACTTTGGCGAAAAACATCGGAGTCTTAGACATGTTTGCCGTGCGCCGGGCGCTCAGCCAACCGGCCCATCTCGGCGCCTTGCTGGCCCAGCTGGCGCAAAAAGGGCAGATAGATCCCGGTGCCTATGAAGCTAAGGATCCCCTCGGGTTTCTCACTCAAGCGGGGAAGGCTGCTACCATTCCCGAGGCTGCTTATCGATATTGCCGGCATGAACCGGGTATACACACGGTCTTGTCGGGAACCGGAAATGTGGAGCATCTCAAAGAAAATGTCACCTCCCTGCTCAAGCCGCCTTTGGCCGCGACAGACCTGCAGCGGCTTGCGGCCCTATTTGGCAGAGTGGACTCAGCCTCGGGCGACTAGCCCTGCCTCACCGCCAAGACCAGAGGGCGCAATCTGGTCCGGGCAGACCTATCAGCCTTCCACGTCTTCCCTGTACGCCGCTATTTTCATGCGCCTAGCCTGTCCACAGCACGGGCTAGAAGCCCGTGCCACCAAACCTCAATTGCCGATCTTGCGCGTCAAAATTCATCAGCAGGCAGGCTCAGGGACCTGAGTGCACCAATCTCCTGCCGTCTGGTTTAGTAGCGAGAGGCTATTTCGCGCAACCAACTCTCTTATCGCTGGCAAGGTTAGGCGCTCACGGTGAAACGAGTACCGCAGAAACTGACCGTGGCTTTGCTGTTCAAGACCCTTGCCCGGCCGCCAGTGTGTTGCGGAGTCGGAGGCGGGTAGCGACCTCTCCTCCTGCTCTGTCTGACAAAGACCGGCTTAGGTGCGAATTCCCTCCGGCTTAAGCACGGCAATTTCGTGCGGCGGCACCGCCGTCCTCATGCCATTGTCCCAGTCTACCATTACGACTCGGCGGCCCAGCGTGTTCGTTTCATAGAGGAGGATGCCTTGAGTGTCGCGTGGGAGGAGACCCTTGGCGGTAATTACGTTACATAACGCGCGACAACGTACTCCTGCGCGTGACTGGTTCATGTGCTTTTCTCTCTTTCATTTTTTTAAGTGTCGTCGGAAAGGGACGACCTACAATAGTCTAATCGGCAACCGAAGCAATTCCTTGCGCTGTCCCTGCATACCGCTGGCGCAGCTGCTGCCAGAGGGTTAACCGGCGCCAATCTGGCTCCGGACGAATCTTTTGCGCGTCGGTGAGGTACGGATTAGGAAAGAAGATCGTGATCATCTGTTCCCCGAGACCATTCCAGAGGCGCAGACCCCAACTGCCAAGCACATGGCCAGTGCTACGCTTATCTTGGAAAAACGCCGCACGGGCGACCTGGCGTTGGCGAGCGAGTTCGGCAACGGGGACGTCCTTATGTTCATCAATGCAGAGATGGAAATGCCACGGCCCTACGTCCACCGTGAGATAGCCATCGAACATGGCAATTTTCTTCGGCTGCTCGGTGAGTTGAACTTCAAATACTGCGCCTTGAATGCACGGGCCAAAGATGATCTCGCGCCAGTGCTGCTCAAACAGTTCGCGCAAGAGCCGTTCGAGATGGCCGGGAGTGAGAGAAATATCAGTATATTCGGTAGTACTGCCGTCAAGGTTTTGAATCGTCTGAAGCTGCTCCATACAAAACCTCCCATTGAACGGACAACGAGCCGATGCCTCGCTGTTGTAGCACATACGCAGGAGCAGTGAATGGCGGTCCGTTATAGTCAAAGTGGCGCACCGTGCCGTAGAACGAAAAAGCCGGTAAACAGTCCAGGAGATAAGGTGCGGATTATTGAAGACCTATGGGAGAAGAGGTTTTCCGGGAACTGGTGCCCGGGCGGCTCGGCTGCATTACCTTAGTGCTAAACCAAGATGCATGAGGTTGGTACACTCGGGGTAGCGTGCGCTGTGCGCACGTCTTCCCTGTACGCCGCTATTTTCGTGCGCATAGCGCACGCTACGGCATTCAGGCTCGAATGCATGAGTGTATGAACCTCTTGCCGTTCGGTTTAGCGAGGGAGCCGCGCGCCGTTGCTGAGTATCGTCAAGCGCTCTTGGCCGCTGTCGAGGTGGGGCATCTGACGATTGAGGTGGGACGCTGCCCTCATCATGAAGCGGCCTGATGCCCGCTGTTTATGCAGCGCAGCGGTCGCAGAGCCCCTTCAATTGCACCGAGACATTTTTTGCGCTGAGTGAACGCGGCGCGCCTTGCACTGGGGAGATGCGGATGCTGACGCCGGGCAGACAGGAAACTTCGCCACAATCGGTGCACATGAAATGCGGATGTTCACGCTTATGGCCTCGCTGTCCTTCGCGGCGTAATTCGAACCGCCAGACGTGATCCCCTACGTCCGTGCGGGACAGGAGACCAGCTTCGGTTAAGTCGATCAGATTGCGATAGATCGTTGCCCGGTCGAACCCTTGATCCGCTAACTCAGTGAAAAGGTCAGCATGGCTCACGGGAGTGGACGTCTTCTGTAGGCGCTGAAGGACGGCAACTCGGGGGGCGGTGCTGCGTAATCCCGCCGCACGGATCTGGGCTCGTATCTCAGCCAGCGAAGCAAGTAGCTGCGCGCGTTTCATAGCGGGGACTAGCCTACCGCGTCGCGCGTGCCGCTGCAATGGCGAGCCAGTGGCACCGAGAAGAAAGGCTCTGGCTCTAAGAGACGGGCCGTTCTGGTCCCCAGGGGCTCAGGAGTTTTTCAATGCGTATTTTCCTCAGGCCCTGAGAGTTTCCTTAGGCGCTGCTCCATATCTTCCAGGCGGTGCTGGACCGCTTCCTGCTCCCTGCGCAATCCGACTAAGTCCTGTTGCGCTTCGGCCAAGCTTGTCTTGGGACTGCCTGCTTCGGCGGCGAGAATGACTTCAGGCACCAACTCGCGCACTTCCGTTTGGAATCGGGCGGCGAGCACGTCCTCGTGCCGAGCGGCGGCGAGGGCGTAATGGTAGAGTGCTGTCCCAGCCCGGCGAGCAGCGGCAGTCTCATCCGACCCCGGCAGAAGCAGGTCAGGGACACCTGCCAGGCGGGTCTCGAGCGTGTCATAGAACGCGGCAAGGGTTTCTCCGGTGAACCAATCCTGGTCGCCGGCTGCGGTGACACGGGTCAAACGTGGAGCCAGGAACTCGATCAGCGGGCGGTCATCGGTGTTGGACGGCGCGGCGGCGAAGAGATCAGCTGCAGCGGTGAGGTTGCCCGCGTAGAGCATGATAAGACCGCGGGGAGAGGAAAGCAGCGGGTCCGTGCTCCAGTCAGGGAGGTGGAGCAGGCGCTCACGAATGCGTGTGAGGTCAAGGGCTCGTGGTGTGAGCTGACCGACCAGCCCGACTACCGGGCGGTCCGGGTAGAAATCATCACGCCAGAGGCTTACCTGCGGGAACACGGTGAGAAAGGTATGCACGATGATATCGAACTCCTCGCGTGTCAGTTGGTAAAGCGGCAACCACTGACAGAAGAGTCCGTCTGCCGTGAGGCGGCGAGCCACGGTGTCGTACATCTCCCGCGCGTACAGGTTGCCGGTTCCGGCATGCCAGGGGATGAACAAGTCGGAGACAATCACGTCGAATGCCTCACGGTTGGCTGCGAGAGCACGACGACCGTCGTCGAGTACGAGGCGGACATCGGGGCGCTCTAGTAACTGCGCGTTCCAGGGAGCGAAATAAGTACGTGCCATGGTCGCGACTTCCGGCACTAACTCGATAGCTATGGTCTCCTCCACGCCCAGTGCTGGTCCAGCGCTGGCACTGATGCCGGTCGCCAGGCCGATAAAGGCAACACGGTGCGGATTAGGGTGGAGTAGCAATGGGAGCAGGCCCTGACGACGCTCATTGGTTGCCGCCGCGCTGCCGCCCAGGACGTAGTAGTTGTCGAGTCGGAGTTGCAGATCTCCGTCTGCGTCGACAACTGTGACAATCCCGCTTACTCCCTCCACCAAGTCGCGTAGCGTTTCGCCTTCAGGGCGGAGATGCACGAGTGGCGCTCGCATTGGGTTAGCAATGACAATGGCGAGGAGGACAGCATAGGCCAGCGGTCTCAACCGGCCTTGTGGCGCTGCCAGCAAATCAGCAAGTAGAATGTACACCACCGCCGCGACGAGCAGGCTCCCACGGACGCCAAGGGTCGGGATGATCACAAAACCAGTGACGATCGCGCCGAAGACTCCACCGAAAAGATTAGCCGCCGAGAGATCTCCCAACGGGTGAGCCACACTTGTCCGATCTCCCCAGGCCGTCCACAGTGCTGGCAACACTATTCCTGAGGCGGCGGCTGTGGGTCCTATGGTCATCATGGCTAAGGCTGTGATCCGTAGCAGATATTCCACCAACCCCGTACGCATACCGATATAAGCAAGCCCATCGGTCCAGTACACAAACAGCCATAGCCCTCCAATGGTGCCCCCTGCCGCGGTGACCAGCGCTGTGGCCGCCAGGGTAGTAGGTGCGGTGCGAGGCAGCAGCGAAGCCGCAAGTGCAGCGCCCATCGCTATTGCTAGCAGGAAGACCAGCGCCACCGCCGTGAAAGAATACACCGAGTTATGCAGGACCTGGGCGAACAATCGCGTCCAGAGCACTTCGAGCCCGAGGCCGAGAGCGCCCGTACCCGCGGCAACGAGACGCAGACGTCCGCGTGGTGTTGAGGCGACCGCCTTGTCTCTGCTCGGCTCTGTGACCTCTGTCATTGCGTGCCGATCTCCGATCACAAGGGCCAGGAGTCCAGCGAGCAGGCTGATGCCAGCCGCGATGCCGTAGCTTGCCCGCACACCAACTAAGGCCGGCAGGCCAAAACCTGCAGCCGCAGCGCCAAGCACTCCTCCGAGCGTGTTGATGGCATAGAGTAGGCCACCGCGTCGTCCTATGGTCTCGACGCTAGCAAGTGCTTGCCCGAGGGCCGGAAGCGTGGCGCCGAGGCAGAGGGTGGTCGGGAGGATCGCCAAGGCGACGGCTGCAACACGTCCGGCAGTCCCAGCCGTGGAAAGCCAAACCTGCGCGGTGTCATGCGCCAGCAGCGAGAAAACTCCTAGTGACCACAGCCCCCCTGCACCGGCGCCGCATTCAAGGCCGCTGTACAGCCGCACGGGTCGAGACGAGACCTGACGCGCGCAGGCAGCTCCAAGCCCCAGGCCAGCAAAGTAGCAAGCAAGAACAGTTGCTGTAGTGGGAACCGTGGTGCCGAGGACAAGCCCGGCCGAGCGCATCCACAACATCTCGAAGGCCAGCGCCGCAGCTCCTGAGAGTCCAAAGCAGAGCCAGAGCAGGCGACTCATGGGCTTCGCCACGTATCCACTGCCCGGCGGACTGCGTCCGCAGCCGCGACGGTGACCAAGACGAGGCTCGCAACTGCGACCTCGGCAGGTCCCAATGGCAGGTCGAACCGGTAGGCGCAATAGAACCCGACGAACGCCGTGAGAGCGCCCAGCCCAGCTGCGACCAGCGAGAAGGTCAGCATGCGGTGGGTAATGAGCCGTGCGGTCAGCGGTGGCACGACCAGAAAGCCAAACGTCACGAGTGGCCCAGCCGTCATCACGCCTAGTGAAATGGTGACCCCGATCAGTAGATAGAGGAGACTGTCCCAGAGTCTGACGCGTTTGCTGAATACAATTGCCAGGTCCCGATCGAACGAAACCAAAAGGAATTCTTTGCGGAACGCGAGCAGGACAAGCACGACCGTGCCGAACACTGCGGCCAGAATTCCGAGGCTGGCACTGGTGGTAGCAAGAATGTCCCCTTTGAGGAGACTGACCATATGCGCATCTGCGCTGGGATCAGCCGCGACAAAAAGAATGGTCGCGGCGGCGGCCGCCGCATAGGTGATACCGATGCGTGCTTCGACCGTCTCTTTGTGGCGTTCCAGGGCGGCCAAGATCAACAGTCCAATCAAGGTAAACGCGAACGAACCGATCATCGCCAGGCCGCGTTCGGTCAGCTCAAAATGCTGGTGAGGACCAATCAGCACCCGGTAGGCAAAAAAGGCGCAGGCAATCCCCGCCGCGGAAAGCTGTGGAAGCGCCACCCCGAGGAAGATCATGCGCCGCAGTACGAAGTACACGCCAACCAAAGGGCAGACGAGTCCGACCAGCACACTGCCAATCAGCGCTTGGCGCAGCAGGAAGTCAGGACTCAAGATTTCAAACAGAGCATGCATACCTATAGCGAATTTCACTTGCCTGTGTCCCAGACCAACTCCTCAGCCCTCCGAGGTAGAGACGCCCCGGCGGGGTGTCTCTACAGTACTAAACTAAGAGGCATGAGGTTAGTACACTCGGGGTAGCGTGCGCTGTGCGCACGTCTTCTCTGTACGCCGCTATTTTCGTGCGCATAGCGCACGCTACGGCCTTCAGGCTCGGATGCGTGAGTGTATGAATCTCTTGCCGTTCGGTTTAGTTGTCCAAGCTGGATGCACGCAAATACAAACCGCTATAAATGGGTTCAGCGTCCCTCTCTTCATGTCATTCTGAGCCGCAGGCGAAGAATCTCATATTAAGCCGAGACCCTTCGATTCACTCTGTTCCTGTCAGTGTCCCAAAGATGTCGGCAACCCGCTCGGGCGCGAGCATTTTTTCCGTCAATCCTTTGGTCGCGTGCCCGTCCTCGACCCAGATGACTGAGCGAACGAGAGAACGGACGAGCCGGAGATGATGACTGACCAACACCACGGTAAGACCGCGCTCATGATTAAGCTGAGCGATGAGGTTCATGATCGCGGCCGCCGCGCCGGGATCGACGCCAGAGGTTGGCTCATCAAGCATCAAGACCTGCGGCTCCACCGCGAGGGCGCGCGCGATCAGGACGCGCTGTTTTTGGCCACCGGACAACATCCAGAAGGGCCGGTTGGCCAGGTACGCGAGCCCGACCTGTTCCAGACACGTGGTAGCGAGCTGGCGCTGACGGCGGCCGACTGTCCGCCACGGTGCCAGCCGCGCATAGGTGCCCATGAGGACAACCTCAAACGCTGACAGCGGAAAGATCGGATCGAGGGTTTCCCGCTGGGGAACGTACCCCGGTGGATTGGCGAGCCGATCGAAACCATACTCAATCCGCCCTGAGAGCACGGGAATGAGGCCGAGGAGGCCCCGCAAGAGGGTCGTCTTGCCGGCACCGTTCGGGCCGAGCAGCGCCACGAATTCCCCATGCTCAATGGCGAGTGAGATTCCCTCAAGCACCGCCCAGCCGTCGTAGCCCAGGCGCAAATCTCGGAGCTGAAGTAGCGCAGTACTCACGATGAATACGTTGTCCAGTATTTTTGTTAGTTGTGCCTGTAAGGGATTCTACGAGTCGGGTCGTTGACGGCCCGACAGCCTTGCCTCGGGCTCCAGCGCAGTTCGTGCCCCGCTCTGTACGGCGTTGAGCATGGTGCGCAGGTTGTAGTCAATGAAGCTAATGTAATCTTTGGTCTCAGGTCGCCCACCCGACATGACTGGGAGTTCGACTAATTTGGCCCCCGTGGCCTGTGCGACCGTCTCCGCCAGGCCGGCGGGATAATGCAGTTCGCGCACCACAAGCTCCACCTTCTCCTGGCGCATCTGTTCCTCCAGCTCAGCGATATGCCCCGGTGTGGGGTCCACGCCTGGGCGGATCTCGATCGTGCCGACCGCCTCCATGCCGAACCGCTCGGCGAAGTAGATCATGTCGGGATGGTAGCTGACGAGCTTCACGCCGCGCAGTGGCGCCGCTTCACGTTCCCAACGGGAGATGGCCTCATCGAGTTTGGCGAGGTAGGCCATCAAGTTTTTCTGAAAGGTCGATGCATACTCAGGGTAGTTGTTCGTAAGCCCGTCGGCGAGGGCGCGGGCCATTTCCTTGCCGCGGACGGGGTCCAGGTTGATATGCGGATTC
>JACQEL010000829.1 GCA_016200595.1 Deltaproteobacteria bacterium | reverse complement strand
TCTCACTTCGCAAACCGGAAACTACAGTCCTATACGGGTTACGGAGTTAAAGGGTGACCGGCGTTGACACCGGAGCGATAGCCGTTTTCACAGTCCAGGACCCCTCCTTTCTGCCCGGTGGGCACAAACAAAAAGGCCGTGATCCGCTCCTGAGATGAAGACAGACCACGGCCTAAAAAATCGTTCTTATTAGTATCATAACTCCAAGTGATCGTTTTGTTCGAGAAAATTTTGAGAATCTACTTTCTGGAGCTATTCTCGGAGACAGCTCTTCGGAGACTGTTTTTTTCTCGCTAAAGTCAGCAAAGAACGATAAACAGAGAACGCTTTCTGTGAGCAAAGAAGAGAGGAAACGGTGACATTGTCGCTTCTTCCGGGCACTGAAGTTCTGGCACGTGGTCTGCGCTGGGAGGTGGTTACCATTGAGCCCCTTGGGCCTCAGATTCTCTACCGTCTGCGTGGCCTTGAAGGAGCCGTCTCCGGGCGGGAATTGGATCTCCTCTCCCCGTTCGAATCAGTCGAGCCAGTCATCCATGACCTTCGCCCGGAGCGTGCTGCTCCTCTGACCAACTGGCTCGTTTACCATCAGGCGTTTCTGCTGGCGCAGGCCTTAGGCCCCAACGCACTTCTCGCCGTCCAGCCAGGACGATTGCGCATTGAGCCCTATCAACTGGTTCCTGGAACACGTCTGCTCCCAGGTGACCGAGCGGTTCCGCACGCAGGACAATCTCGTGCTCGTGAGCACGGATGCTGCGGCAGAAGGCCTCAACCTGCATGATCGTTGCCATCACTTGATACACCTGGAACTGCCCTTCAACCCAAATCGTCTGGAGCAGCGCAATGGGCGTATTGACCGTTATGGTCAGCAGTATGACCCAATTGTTCGCTATCTGTTTCTGCGGGGGACTTTTGAGGAGCGCATTTTGCTCCGGCTTATCGCCAAGTATGAGCGTCAGGTTCCGCGAGGAGCCGACGCTCTTCAATTTCGCGGCTGAGAACGACAATGAGAATGCTGACGAAGCCACCAAGGAGTTGTTAGAGGAAGTAGATCGCAGCCTGAAGGGGTTTGAGCAGGCGGCACGCTCGCATGCCTGGCTTGGTGATCTGGGCGTGAATGCCGAGGCCCAGCTTCTCACCGAAGCGAATCACGCCCGAGCACTTGGAGCCCATGCGAGTACTGTGGACCTCGCGCAGTTCGTGTGTAACTCGGTTCTTCTTGATGGGGGAGACCTCACCGGTACCATGAGTGACGACGTCTTCGAACTCCTCTTGCCACCAGCCTGGAACTATGGGTTGGACGATCTCCCAGGATATGATCCAACAACTCGACGCCTCCGGCTCACCACGAAGCTGGAGGTCACGTCCGATGCGCGCGAGCGACCCGTAGGATTCCTCGGTCGTGCCCCTCCGCTGGTCCGGCGGGCACTGGACCGCGTGCGGAACCTTTCCTTTGGTGGCAGCGCCCGTGCAGGCTAAGACCCGCATGCTAGTGCAGTCACGGCCGATGTTCCTACGCCCACTTTACTGTTCACGTTCCTGGGTCGGATCCTGAGTCGCGCAGGGCGTGAACTTGAGCGCGCGCTTGCAGTAAAGGTCACTCCTGGTGGAAAACCGGAGTTCTACGACACCGCAGATTACTGGTCGGCTTTCGCTGATCCCTCGCGGGCAATCCGCACCACAAACGTTTTCAAGACCCACTTCCAGAGTTGGTGGGAAAAGGCAAAAGAGGATGCGCAGGAGAACGCCCGAGTCGGGTTTGATCCTATCGCTGAGGTGTTTGTCCGCGATCGGAGAGCAGACCTAGAGGTTGAGCAACAACGGCAAACAGAATGGCTGCGGCAACGCGCGGAAGAGCTTCTCGGCTCTCTCGTTCCGCAGGCTGAACGTACGCTGGGCGGCTATCGCGAGCGGACAGGATCAATCACTTCAGCATATCTCTGAACTTGCTGAGATTCTCCTCAAAGAGGTGCAGAAATTCAATCTGGTCGAGTGGGTTCTCGAGATCAATGAAGACGTGCTCGGCACT
Organism: Deltaproteobacteria bacterium; assembly: GCA_016200595.1. Taxonomy (GTDB): domain Bacteria; phylum Desulfobacterota; class Binatia; order Bin18; family Bin18; genus JACQEL01. Next base: position 814 of record JACQEL010000829.1, on the reverse strand, counting down.
TATCATTACAAGAAACCTCCCCACAAGACCGGGCAGCTTCTGTTTATTGCCGAAGAATCCAAAGAGAAGTGGATCAATCTGTACTGGGGTGTTATCGGGCTTATTGCCCAGTTGCTCGACGTAGCGGTCGAGGATCTGACTACAGTGGTCCTTACTCACGAGTTGGCTTATGCCTACACCCATTTAGGCGCTGATATCGATGGTCATCGCTGGACTGCTCATAACTTCGCATCGACCGATAACTGCCTTAAGGAAGGGCTCGCGCAGTATTACACCGAGCTTGTCTGTACCCGGTTGCTACGCCAAGCTCCCCAAAGTCTAGATGCGTATAAGCGGCTGCTGGAACACCAACCCCTAGACTACCAAGTCCATCACCGGTGGCTTGAGGAATTTAAGCCGGAGGAGGTTCGCTTTGCGATGATAGAAACACGCCGAAACGGACCGGGACGGCATGATGCATTTGAAGCTGCGCTCACCCATACCTACGAGAAGCTTCGTAAAAACAACCGCAGATAAACGAGGACCGCGTATAATTCGATGTAAAGATCCTCTGCATCGGATTCACCCTGAGGCTTGATAAAGTAAGCTCCTACGACGTGGGTGCACGCCTCTCTCCTCATCAGCACCCCTCTCGGTATAAGTACAGAGACGAAAACGCCTTAAAATTCGGACTTTAGAACTAGGCGCACGCGTAGCCGTTCACGGGGTTTTAAGCCGCGATAGCAGAATGATGCTCTTGTTCCAACAGAGAACGGGCTGGCAGCAACGCGGGAGGCGGCAAGCCTTGCCTTACCGCCTCACAAGCTGTGGTCAG
>JACQEL010000828.1 GCA_016200595.1 Deltaproteobacteria bacterium | reverse complement strand
GCGTACGTCGCGATCGCCTCTTCGCACTGGGGCGAGAAGGCCAGATAATGGCGCCCTTGTCTCCGCTCGAAAAAACCGCAGGTAGTGGAGCGCCAGGGGAAGCACATCTTCTCGTCGCTCGCGCAGCGGCGGGAGGGTCAGGGCAATCACATTCAAGCGGAAGAACAGGTCTTCACGAAACCGACCAGCCTTCACCTCATCGGCCAGCGAGCGGTTGGTAGCGGCAATAAGACGGACGTCCGCCTTCCGTTCCTTGGCTTCACCCAGCCGTTCGTAGCTGCGGTCATGCAAAAACCGTAATAACCGTGCCTGGGCGTCGGGGGTGAGATCTGCCACCTCGTCGAGAAAGAGCGTGCCACCTTCGGCGGCTTCCACCTTACCGACCGCATCGGACACGGCTCCGGTGAAAGCGCCTTTGCGGTGCCCGAAGAGGGTGCTGCTCATCAGGTCGCTCGAAAGCATCGGGTAATGGACGGTGATGAAGGGACGCTCCGCGCGTTTGCTGTGCAGCCGCATCCACCGAGCGAGCACGGTTTTGCCCGTGCCGCTCTCTCCCTGCAGCAACACGACTGAGTCCGAGGCAGTCGCACGCAGCGCGGTGTGCAGAAATGCGTGATAGCTGGGACTCTGGGTCTCGAAGAAACTTTCTCCCTCGCTTTGATCGAGGCGATCTTGTAACTCTGAGATTTGACGCTGAAGCACTTGCGCGGCCACCACGCGCCGCGCGGCATGGCGGACCTGCTCAGGGGTGAAAGGCTTGGGCAAATAGTCCCGGGCCCCCAGCTTCATCGCTTCGACCGCCGTCTCAAAAGAGGCGAAGGCGGTGATCACGATAACGCCAATCCCCGGCTGGCGGCGCAGGATTTCCGGGAGCACGGTCAGCCCCGATTCAGCCTGGAGCCAGAGGTGCAGAAAGACCACGTCAAAACGGCTACGCTCCAGCGCTTCCAGGGCTCCGGCAGAGGCCCCAACCCCGAACACGCGCGCATTGTCCACCTCCAAGCAGAGACGAACCGATTGGCGGACGCCAGGGTCATCATCAATGATGAGCGCGGACCAGGCCGTATCCATGAGCAACTCTCCCTATGAGTTGGGTGCGTGTCGATTTTCTTTTGAACATAGCCCCGTCTGCGCTCGGGTGCCAGCCTCACCGAGGAGAAGCAGGGATAAAGGCGGCGAAGGAAACTTTGGGCAAAGCCTCGATTGCTTTCCTCTCGCTTTTTTTGCGGCTATTGATCAAACTGTGAAGGGCGTTTTGACAAAGGTGAAGAATGCCTGATATGGGCCTATCCTTGTGTTTCGCTGAGTTCACCGCAGTCGCCTTGTATCAGGTCGGCACGTTCACAACTTCAGGAGAGGCAAACATATGAGTGAGCAAAGGGCCAAGCCACAGCATCAGGCGGTGGTCGCCAGTCACATCCCGGGTCGTCTGCGGGTACGGCTACACAAGGACTCGCGCCAGGCGCCGGTGCTGCACCATCTCCAGCACGAACTGACGAAACGCCCGGGGATTGGCGAGGTCAGGGTGAATCAAGCCGCGGGTAGTCTGACGGTACATTATGATACTCAGCACTACCCAGGAAACAGTCTCTCTGACGTGCTGCAAGATCTTGACGTCATCATGGGCACTGTCCTGGATGCCCCACGCCTCGTTGAGCCTGCCGCCGGACCAGGGCAAAGCCAAGCCGCTCTGAGCTTGGCTACCGCGCTGGATGATCTCGATCACCACATCTCGGCGTTCACCGGCCGCAGCCTGAACCTCCGGGTGCTGTTCCCGCTGGGTTTGGCAGGAGTCGGGATCAGGCAGATCCTCAAGAATGGCCTGATGTTCGACACAGCCCCGGGTTGGTTATTACTATGGTTAGCCTTTGATGCCTTTGTGAAGCTCCACCCGCAGAGTGCCAGCCCAAAGGCACTATCGGTAGAAGCGCAGATTAGTGAGAGAAAGGCTTGAGAAGCAGCTTTTACTTCCGCTAGAACGGTTTGCGTCTACTTTTACCATCGGCACGTGCCCTTCGACTTCGCTGACGCTACGCTCAGGGCGAACGGTAGGGGTGGGACGTACCAAACCCGTTCGTGCTGAGCTTGTCGAAGCATGAACGACATGAATCCTTGGTAAACACATCTGCAAATTGCTCCAAAGAAGTAAAGGCTCTGAGACTGGCAGCAAGCCGAACGAACTTTATCCCCTCCTCTGCCGCATCTCTGCGGCAACCTTCTCAATCCCTTCTTCAACATTCGTCCATGCCTCGTCTTGATTGCTCCAACTGGTCACCGGCTTGCCGTCCTTAGGCAGAGCTTGCAGTCTGCCAAACGGCGCGGTCTGCCAACGACAGGCACGGGCGATGATTGGCACAACTCTCGCCTCACCTTTTTCGTGTCGCTCCAGCGCCCCCTTCATCTCAATCTCGTAGCAATAATCCGAGGCGATGAAATCAGCACTGACCAGCAACAGGATCACCTCAGCGCGTTGAAAATTTGCATCGATGACACTTTTCCACTCATCACCCGGGGGAATCTTGCGGTCGTGCCAGGAAGTGATCACGCCATTACGTTCCAAAATCTTCAAGTGAGCAGCCAGTTTGTCACGCAGCTCTTCGTCTTTGTGGGAATAACTGAAGACCACGGAGACCGTCTCTCTGAATCCAGCTTTCAGCTCAGTAGGGTGGGTCGTGACCCACCCTACATCTAAAATCCACTGCGCTACACCTTCCCCTTCGGCAAGAAAGGTAGGTTAATCCAACGTAATAAACAACGACTTCCGCGGTTTGCCGCCAACGGCACGGCTGATGTGACCCTGGCCGGTGGTGTCTTCAGCTAACAAGATGTCACCGCTGCGGAGGAGCCGTTTCGTACCGTCGCCGACTTCAATCTCGACTTCGCCCTCCAGATTGACCACATATTGACGCCGTGGGGCGTTGTGAAAGTCGAAGTTGTACGACCCGTCGGTTTCGCGAAAGACAATGCCCGTGGCTTTCATCAACTCCGACATCAAGCCGGCTTTGCCCCCGTCTTTCAG
>JACQEL010000049.1 GCA_016200595.1 Deltaproteobacteria bacterium | reverse complement strand
GCGCGCAGAGCAAGGGCTCTGCGCGCCCGTCACACACATTCGCTCTGATCAAAAAACCGGGAACTACAGTATACTAATCTCCCCTAATGGAAAGGAGATTAGTAAAAATTGGAGAAGCCGCAAAGCTCCTGGGGTGTGGCATTTCGACATTTGCGCCCACCAGCAGATTGAGATTGTCATTATTCACAAGGGAGAGCAGCCTAGCTTTGAAGAAGAACTCGCGCAAGACGTGTGGGAAATCATCACTGTCTTTTCTGCCCGGCTCTACGGAAGCCGGAGCAAGAAAAACAAGAAGCTTCTTGACTCGATAAAACAAGCGGTCAATCCTGATGCTACGCGCCCATCACCTACGACTTGATCCTACTGCCGCGCAAGAAGACTACTTCCGGCGTGCATGCGGGGCGGCGAGGTTCGCCTATAACTGGGCATTAGCCCGGTGGGAGGAACAGTACAAAGCCGGTGGCAAGCCTAGCCAGGTGGACCTCCGCAGAGAGCTGAACGCACTCAAGGATGACCAGTTTCCCTGGATGCGCGAGGTGACGAAGAACGCCATACAGCAGGCAGTGAAGAACCTCGGCACGGCGTACGCCAATGCGTTTGCGCGCGTCAAGAAGGGACAACAGAGAGGAAAAAAGAACCCCTTCGGCTTTCCCCGGTTCAAGAAGAAGGGGAGGCACGATTCCTTTCGCGCGGATAATGGTCCGCAAGAAAAAGGAAGGGATGCCGTCAAGGTCGATGGACAGCGCCTGCAACTAAGCCGGTGTGGGTGGGTACGAATGCGGGAAGAGGTGCGTTTCTACGGGCAGATTAAGTCATGCACGGTAAGCCGAAAGGCGACGGCTGGTACGCGGCACTCGTAGTGGAGACAGAAGACCGGCTCCATGCTGTTCCTGACGCGACAGAAGCCGTAGGTGTAGACCTCGGCGTCAAAACGCTGGCAACCTTCTCGACTGGGGAGGCGGTTGCGAATCCTAAGCCGCTCGGGCGGCTACTCGGCAAGCTTCGGCGGCTAAACCGGTCGCTGAGCAGAAAGCGCAAAGGTGGAAAGAACCGGGAGAAAGCGAAAATCAAGCTCTCTCGACTCCATCTGCGTATCCGCAACGTCCGCACGGATGCCCTCCACAAGCTCACGACTCGCCTAGCGACACAGTACGGGACCGTCGCGATTGAGGACCTCTATGTCGCTGGTATGCTCCAGAACCGTCACCTCTCCCGCGCACTGAGCGACTGCGGATTTGGGGAGTTTCGGCGGCAACTGGAGTACAAGTGTGAGATGACCGGGGCGCGCGTCTTTGTGGTGGACCGTTTTTATCCTAGCAGTAAGATGTGCTCCGGCTGTGGAACGGGACAGGAGATGCCACTGTCTCAGCGGACATTCTCCTGCGCTTGTGGGCTGGTTATCGACCGGGACCACAACGCGGCAATGAACCTTTGGCGGCAAGCTCTGTCGTCACAGTCTGTGGAGAGACCGGCGCTGACGGCTCCGCGAGGAGACGTGAAACTGGTCTTGGTGAAGCAGAAAAGAGTAGGTTTGTACAGAAATGTACAGACTCTTTAGAGCGGCGAAGGCAAGTAGTCCAAATACGCATTCCGAATGGCCTCGTCGAAATGCTTGACTAAGACGCACCAATTTGACGGGGTATGTCGCATTGTTTATACTTGCGTTTATACGTATCGATTTAGGGGGGGACCATGACCGAAGCTGTTCTCGATATCAAACAGTGGGGCAATAGTCTGGGTGTTCGCTTGCCTGCGGCAGTCGCCCGTGAGGCGCATCTGCATGTCGACCAGCGGGTTCGTGTTTCGGTGCAAGGTGGGCAAGTGGTTATCACGCCGGTCACCGATGCCCCACTGACATTATAGCAGCGTCTAGCGCGATTTGATTCGGCGCGGCACGGCGGTGAAGTCATGGCAAGTAAAACCATCGGGGCAGAGCGGTGGTAGCTAAAACGGGGCAGAGCGGTGGTAGCTAAAAAGCAATCCGCCCCGGAAAAACGTAGCCCCTGGGTGCCAGACCGCCAGGACATTATCTGGATCGACTGCAACCCCCAGGTCGGGCAGGAAATGCGGGATATTCATCCCTTTCTGGTGCTTTCGCCGCGCATCTTCAACGCGAAAACTTCGTTGGTCATCGGCTTGCCCATGACCACGGCGGAATACAACGCCGACAACCCTTTTGCCGTGGCAGTCGGGCAGGCCAAGGGGCGTAAGGCAGTGCAGACCAGCTATGTGCTTTGTCATCAACCCAAGTCTTTCGACTGGCGTTTGCGCGGAGCCAAACGCCACCTGCTCGGTGCGTTGTCCGATGCCCTGTTTGCGCAGGTGTGCGAGCGCTTGAATCAAATCATTCGTTTGGGCTAGCTGCTGTTGCGTCGTGTCGCCAAACCGTTGCGATTGTTCATGTGGATTTCGGGTAGGAAACCTTATGATCCGGCGCCCGATCAAGCCCAAGCAGATAGACATGGCTTGAGGCAGGATACAAATCCGCCAGCCGAGCAGCCAGGCGTGGCGACAAGTTCTGATCAAAGAGTAGTTTCATGCCGCCAGAATGAGCAAGCGTTTCTCACGGTCAGCGGCATACGCCAGGCAGGCTCGAATATCCTCTTCGGTAAGATACGGAAAGTCATCGAGAATTTCCTGATATGACATGCCCGAGGCAAGATACTCCAGCACATCATAGACCGTGATTCTCATCCCTCGAATGCACGGTCTACCGCCACGCTTTCCGGGTTCAATGGTTATGATGTCTTGGTAATTCATGCGGTGATGGTAAAACTAACCGAGCCTCTCAGCAAGCGCTGCGTTTCTTTCCTACTGCTCAACCGCAACGATACTGATTGATCAATTTTATTTGGATCGAGCGTGCGTTATTGATTCGTCAATCTTTTACCTGCCAGCTTTTTCTTTGCTCATGCAAATTATTGACAAGCTGAGGAGGGCCTGTGCGGCTGCATATCTTTCACGTTGTCGGTGCTCGTCCTAATTTCATGAAGGCTGCGCCAGTGGTGCGCGCCTTGGCCTGCAGCGATTTCCTGCGGCAAACTCTCGTTCATACGGGCCAGCACTACGACGTCAATATGTCGGAGGTATTCTTTCGAGAGCTGGGCTTGCCAGCACCCGACGTCAATCTAGAGGTGGGCTCAGGCAGCCATGCCCAGCAAACAGCGGAGATCATGAGTCGCTTTGAACCCGTGGTACTAGAACACAAACCAGACTTGGTGCTGGTGTACGGCGATGTCAATTCCACGGTGGCAGCAGCGCTGGTGTGCGCGAAGCTCCTCGTGCCGGTCGGTCACGTTGAAGCTGGCCTGCGCTCCTTTGATCGGACAATGCCCGAGGAGATTAACCGCTTGCTCACCGACCAAATCTCCGACCTGCTTTTTACTCCCTCGATTGATGGCAATGAAAACCTGCTGCGCGAAGGTGTAGCGGCGGAAAAAATGCATCTCGTTGGCAATGTGATGATAGACACTCTGATTCGGCTACTCCCTGTTGCTCAGGAGGGGACGATCCTCACCCGTTTGGAATTGCAGCCTTACCACTATGGCCTTGTCACCCTGCATCGTCCATCCAATGTCGATGAGCCGAGGATGCTTGCTTCCATCATGGCAGCCTTGAACGATATTGGGGACGATTTGCCCCTTGTTTTTCCAGTTCATCCTCGTACCCGTGAGCGGCTCAAAACACTAGAGGTTCGAGCCCTAAGCCCCTGCGTCCGCTTAATTGATCCACTCAGTTATCTCGATTTCTTGGCCTTGCAGCGTTCTGCCACAGTAGTAATCACCGATTCCGGAGGGATTCAGGAGGAATCGACCTACCTGGGTGTTCCTTGCTTAACGATGCGGGAGAATACCGAGCGGCCCATAACCATTACCTTGGGCACGAGTCTGCTGATTGGGCGCGACCTAACGCGACTACGGGATGAAGTCCGGCGCATCTTGGAAGGTAAGGGGAAGCACGGACAGATTCCGCCATTGTGGGATGGACATACTGCTAAGCGTATTGCCGAAGCGATCATGAACTGGGGGAACCTGTCGTGACAAGCTCTGCTGCTCATACTGTGAGAACGAGCACAGTTACTGCGAGACGTCTGCACTATTATCGCCGTATCTTTGCTGCCTACCTCACTCCGCAAAAGAGTCACCTGACCTTCTGGCACGAGGTTCCAGAAGTCAATGAGAACTTCCGTACGCGAGAGTTGGGTGAGTATTACATGACTTTTACCGCGAAAGCCGATTACCCGGGCCAATATGACTCGGCAGGTATTCCGCTCCTCAATTACCACGGCACTGTCGGACTCCAATATAATCCTATCGCTATCGCCCAATACGGCCTGGGTAATTACAATCTGTTCTGCCGCACTGGGGATGTGGAACGATGCCGTAAGTTTCTAAGCGTCGCCGACTGGCTGGTAGACAATCTGGAACAGAATCCGGCCGGTCTCTGGGCATGGAATCATCATTTCGACTGGGAGTACCGCACGACTCTCAAAGCGCCGTGGTACTCAGCCCTTTCCCAAGGTCAGGGTATCTCGGCCCTCCTTAGGGCGTATCGCGAAACAAATAAGTCAGCCTACCTGGAGGCTGCCCAGCGCGCCTTCGGAACCTTTGCAAAGACCGTCGATAAAGGAGGTGTGACTTATATCGATAGAGAGGGGTATAAGTGGTTCGAAGAGACCATAGTGGACCCGCCGACCCATATCTTGAATGGCTTCATATGGGCTGCATGGGGGGTCTATGATTACTTCCTTCATACTCAAAGCGGAGAAGCCGAGTTCCTTTTCCTGGAAGCCGTACGCACGCTGAAGGCCAACCTACGCCACTTCGACGCAGGTTTCTGGTCGCTTTACGAACAGTCAGGCACACGCCTGAAGATGTTTGCCAGTCCGTTCTACCATCAACTGCACATTATTCAGCTCCGAGTGATGCATAAACTCACCGGCGAGTCGGTCTTTGCTGACTATGCCCGTCGCTGGGAGGCGTACCGGCGTAATCGGGTGAAGCGCACGCTCGCCCTGGCGTATAAAGCGCTTTTCAAGCTATTGTACTACTAAACCGGAATGCATGACATTAGGACACTGTTCGTAGCTGCGTGGGTAGGGGCGAAGCATTTGCATATCAGGCTCCCCACGGCGTTGGTCTATACGAGGCAAATGCTTCGCCCCTACGGTGGGCAGGCGCTAGTGTCGTATGCATCAATCTCTTGCCTCCTGGTTTAGCCGTAGCGTGCGCTATGCGCACGACAATAGCGGCGTGCAGAGAAGACGTGCGCACAGCGCACGCTACCCCGAGTGTACCACCCTCATGCCGCCTGGTTTAGTGTCGTATGCATCAATCTCTTGCCTCCTGGTTTAGGCTTCGGCACGGATTTTGAAAATTTGTCATTCTGAGGCTGCAAGCCGAAGAATCTCACAGATAATGCCGGTTGGCAGAGATTCTTCGCCTTCGCTCCTGCTTCGGCTCAGTATGACACCCCTTATCTTCACTGTGGCCATGTACTACTGACTATGCATACTCTACTAATCCATCAAGCGTTCGTTTCTCCAGGAGAGGCCGGGGGAACGCGTCACTATGAATTGGCTCGGCACCTGGTTCAACAGGGGCAGCGCTTTTCGATCGTGGCCAGTGACCTCAGTTACCTAACGGGTAAGAGCACGGTCAGGCGAACCAGGTTGGTGACTGAACAAGACATTGATGGCGTGCGGGTATTGCGAGCCTATACCTATCCTTCACTGCATCGTAGTTTCATTTGGCGCGTTGTCTCGTTTTTCAGCTTTATGTTCACGGGATTTTGCCATTGACCTTGGGGTGTTGAAAAATCCGCTCCTCATTCAGCTTTCCCGGTGGTTGGAGCGCTTTCTGTACGCTCGCGCCTCGCACCTCCTCGTCAACTCTCCGGCCTATCGTGACTACCTGATAGACAAAGGGGTACCCACAGACAAAGTGACTTTGATCCCTAACGGGGTCGATCCAGACATGTTCATCCCAGATAGCAAAGGAGAACAAGTCCGCCACCAATGGGGGCTCAATAAGCGCTTCGTTGTAACCTATGCTGGTGCGTTGGGCCTCGCGAACGACATTCCTACCCTTTTGCACGCCGCCAATCGTTTGCGCGATCAGCCGCAAATCCATTTTCTCGTGGTGGGTGACGGTAAGGAAAGAGCCCAATTAGAAGCGCTGTGCCGCCAGCTTCAGCTACCCAACGTGACCTTTACTGGTTCTCTGCCTAAGTTGGAGATGCCTGAGATTCTGGCGGCGTCTGATGCCTGTATCGCCATCCTCAAAGATATCCCCATGTTCAGCACCAGGTATCCGAATAAAGTTTTTGATTACATGGCTGCCGGTCGACCGACGATCCTGGCTATAGATGGAGTCATTCGCCAGGTGTTGGAAACGGCTGGCGGGGGGATCTTCGTGCCGCCAGGTGATGATGCCGCTCTATCTCATACTGTGCTCTCTCTCGGTCAAGATCGTCAGCAAGCTGAGGCCATGGGAGCCGCGGCTCGTGCGTATGTTGTTGAACATTTTAACCGCCACCAGCAGGCAGGAGAGTTTGCGGAACT
>JACQEL010000846.1 GCA_016200595.1 Deltaproteobacteria bacterium | reverse complement strand
CTTCCAGCTCACCCTCCAGGATGATGAACGCAAGGTGCAGGAGAAGGTCGCCGGCAAAGTATTGATCCTGGATCGCGCTCTGGAAGATACGTTGCCGTATCTGTTTGCGTTGTTGGGAGTCGCCGAGGCGGTCGCCTCCTTGCAGCAGATGGACCCGCAGATTAGACGCCGACGCACGCTGGACGCAATTAAACGGCTGCTGATCCGCGAGAGCCGCCAGCAGCCGCTCCTGCTCATCTTCGAAGATCTCCATTGGCTGGACACTGAGACGCAGGCCTTCCTCGGCGTGCTGAGCGAGGGTATCGCGACAGCCCGCCTCCTGCTGCTGGTCAATTACCGTCCAGAGTATCGCCATGACTGGGGCAACAAAACCTTTTACACCCAACTGCGGCTTGATCCCTTGGGACACGCGCACGCCCGGGAATTACTCAGCGCGCTGCTGGGAGACAGTGCTGCATTCCAACCGCTCAAGCAGCTCATCTTGGAGAAGACGGAAGGCAATCCCTTCTTCATGGAAGAGATTGTCCAAGCCTTGCGCGAGCAGGGGCTCGTGGCGCGACTCAGTGCCGGAGCAGCGGAGGACCGTGTACCCCTCCCCACCGACCTGCAGATTCCTGCCACCGTGCAAGGCGTGCTGGCGGCGCGCATCGACCGGCTCGCGGTGGCCGAGAAGGAGCTGTTACAGACGCTGGCGGTGATCGGCAAGGAGTTCTCCTTGAGTTTGCTCACACAAGTCGTGAATCAGACTGAGGCCGAGCTGCAGGGAAAGCTCGCGCACCTGCAGACGGCGGAGTTCATCTACGAACAGCCAGCGTTTCCCGAGGTCGAGTACACCTTTAAGCATGCGCTCACGCAAGAAGTGGCGTACGGCTCACTGCTCATCGAGCGACGCAAGATGTTGCATGAGCGTGCAGCACGAGCACTTGAGACGCTTTTTCACTCCCAGTTAGAAGACCATTATAGTGATCTTGCTCATCATTACAGCCGTAGTGGCAATACTCAGAAAGCAGTGGACTATCTCCGCCTGGCCGGCCAACAGGCGGTCCAGCAGTCAGCGAACGCAGAAGCGGTCACGCACTTCACCGCAGCTCTGGAGTTACTCACGACCTTGGCAGATACCCCTGAACGCGCTCAACAGGAACTCACGCTGCAACTCGCCCTAGCTACGCCATTGGCGCTCACTAAAGGTCCTACAGCCCTAGAAGTGGGCGCAGTCCACACTCGCGCTCTCGAGCTGTGCCGGCAAATCGGCGAGACTCCTCAGCTCCTCCCGGCGCTCTGGGGCGCACGGCGGTTTTCCTTGTTCCGGGCCGAGTTGCAGACCGCACGAGAATTAGCTGAGCGACTCCTCCCCCTAGCCCAGCGAGCGCAAGACTCTGCTTTCCTCCCGGAAGCGCACTTTGGGTTGGGGTCGGTTTTGCACTCCTTGGGGGAGTTGGTCTCAGCTCGCACCCACTGTGAGCAAGCCCTTGCCCTTTCCGACCCTGGGCAGCGTCGCTCTGCCATTGCTCTTAGTGGAGTGGATCTCGGTGTCTTCAGCCTCGTCCATCTGGCTAACATCTTGTGGTTGCTCGGGTATCCAGATCAAGCGCGGCAGCGGAGTCACGAAGCGCTGACCTTGGCTCAGGGGATTGATCACCCTTCAAGCGCGGCTCTTGTCTGGTTCATGAATACTATACTCCATCGGTTCCTGCACGGGGCACAAGCTGTTCAGCAGCAGGCCGAAGCACTAATCGCGCTCTCTAACGAGCAGAGGTTTCCGTTTCTTTTGGCCGCGGCCATCGCACGGCGTGGCTGGGCGCTGGCCATGCAAGGGCAGGAAGAAGAAGGCATCCAACAGATACATCAGGGTATGGCCGCCGATCGAGCCACAGGGACGGAGCTGTTTCGGCCGTATCATCTTGCCCTGCTAGCCGAGGCGTATGGGAAGGCAGGACAGAGAGAGGAAGGGTTGACTGCGCTGGCCGAGGCGTTGGGTGCGGTGGACAAAACTGGGGAGCGCATGTATGAGGCGGAGCTGTATCGGCTCAAAGGGCAGCTGACGCTGCAGTCTCAAGTCCAAGGTCCCAAGTCCCAAGTCGAAACAGAAGCAGAGGAATGTTTTCTCAGAGCAATCACGATAGCTCGCCAGCAGCAGGCGAAATCGCTGGAGTTGCGGGCGGTGACGAGTTTGAGCCGGCTGTGGCAGCAGCAGGGCAAGAAGACAGAAGCTCACGCGCTGTTAGCCGAGATCTACGGCTGGTTCACCGAAGGCTTTGACACCAAGGACTTGCAAGAGGCGAAAGCGCTGTTGGCAGAGTTGAGCTAACCCGGAAAGGGAGGAGCTTAGCGTTTTCCTTGCCCTGGACAGTGCGAAGGAGTAAAGAGACAGCATGCAATGTCCGAGTTGTGGGTTTGCGAATCCCGCAGGCATGAGTTTTTGTGGGAAATGTGGGACGTCTCTGAGTCCGTCCTGTCCGCAGTGTGGCTTTGCCAACCCCGCCGACTTTGCGTTCTGCGGCAAGTGTGGCACGCCGCTCGTCCGGCAGTTGTCAGTTGCCAGTGCTCAGTTGCCAGTTGCTAGTCCCCAGCACCCAGCACCCAACCCCCAGCACCCCATTAGCTACACCCCCAAACATCTGGCTGAGCGCATCTTGGGTGAGCAAACCGCGATGGAGGCGCGTGGGGGCACGGACGGGGAGCGCAAGACGATCACCGCGCTGTTTGCCGATATCCAGGACTCCACCGCGCTGATCGAAGACCTCGATCCCGAAGCGGCCCGCCGCCTTATCGACCCGGTCCTGCAACTGATGATGGATGCGGTCCACCGCTATGAGGGCTTCGTCGTGCAGCCCACCGGCGATGGCATCTTTGCCCTCTTCGGGGCCCCTCTCGCCCATGAAGACCATCCCCAGCGTGCCCTCTTTGCCGCGTTGCTCATGCAAGAAGAGAGCAGACGCTACGCCGAGCAGT
>JACQEL010000845.1 GCA_016200595.1 Deltaproteobacteria bacterium | reverse complement strand
GACCCGCGGGAGGGCATGGAACGCGCGGAGCGGTGGGGAAAGTCCTATGGTGGTCCGCGCATGGTGAGCTTACTGGACGAGATCCGCAAAGGTGTTCCCCTGCAACAACTTCCTAGCCCGCGCCATTACGCGCGCGCGGCGGTGTTTTTGGCCTCGGACGATGCCGAGATGATCACTGGCACGGACCTGCGTGTCGATGCCGGCACGGTGGCTCGTTACTGGGCCTGGACCCCACAGGCTACCGGTCTGTGGCAGGGGATTACCGAGACCCTGGCGACTGACTCCCTAAAGGAGGGCTGAACGATGGAAAACGGTGCACCTGAGAGTTGGGTGATCGACAATCATAAGGACGGACTGTTTCGCGTCCACCGTCGGACGTTCACCGACCCGCACGTCCTGGCACTGGAAAAGGAGCGGGTCTTTGCGCAGTGCTGGCTCTACGCCGGTCACGAATCCGAGATTCCTAATCCGGGTGACTTCCGCACGCGCCAGGTGGCTGGTCGTCCCGTTATTCTCGTGCGCGGCACTGACGGCCAGGTGCGCGTACTTTTGAATACCTGCACCCACCGCGGCGCCCAGGTGTGTAGGGAGAAGTCTGGCACTACCAAGACCTTTCAGTGCGCCTATCATGCCTGGACCTATAATAACCAGGGAGAGCTAGTCGGCGTGCCCGGAGAAGACGCCTACAGCGAGGCGTTCGATCGCCGGCAGCTAGGATTAGTGACGGCTCCCCGTACGGAGAGCTACCGCGGGTTTGTCTTTGTCAGCTTCAACCCAGCTATGGAGAATCTGGTCTCGTACCTCGCTGGAGCCCGAGAATATCTGGATCTGGTGTGTGACCAGTCTGAGAACGGCATGGAGATCATCAGTGGCACGCAGTTGTACAGTATGCGAGCCAACTGGAAGTTGTTAGTGGAGAATAGTATCGATGGCTACCATGCCCTGCCGACTCACAAGCGGTATTTCCTGGAATTCCTGCCCGATACCGGGGTTGAGGTGCAGAGGATGCGCATTGCGGGGACGGCGAAGTCGCTCGGCAATGGACACGCAGTGATTGCCAATCCCGAGATCCCCTTTGGGCGTCCGGTCGCTGATTGGATCCCCGCCTGGGGTGAGGCGAAAAAGGCCGAGATTGAGGCGATGTACCAGAAATTAATCGCGCGCTTTGGCGCCGAGCACGCCTACAACATCGCCAAAGTCAGCCGTAATCTGCTCATTTTCCCCAATCTGATCATCAACGACATCATGTCGGTGACGGTGCGCACCTTCTTCCCGCTGGCGCCAGATTACATCGAGATCTCTGCCTGGGCGCTGGCGCCGAAAGAGGAAAGTCCTGAAAATCGGGTCCTGCGCCTGGACAATTTTCTCACGTTTTTGGGGCCAGGCGGGTTTGCCACACCGGACGACGTCGAGATGTTGGAGGCCTGCCAGCGTGGCTATGCAAATGTACGGGAGGTGGAGTGGTCAGACATTTCTCGGGGGATGACGCGCCAAGCACCCCTCGCGTCGGATGAGTTACAGATGCAGGTGTTTTGGCGGCGCTGGAATGAGTTGATCACCGGCTCCCGGCCTGCCCGGGTGCGGGAGGCGGCGTGAGCTCACAGGGCTCCTTGAGCTAGCCTTGACGTACGACAAACAGGAAAAAGAGGAAGGCCTGGTGGTCCGCGGTCTTCCTCAAGCAAGCGGGAAGGTTGCCTCTTCTCTTAGTGAGCAGAATATCTAAGAGAACTGCTAAATCCTTCGTCTATGAGTCTTCCGAGGACCAAAGGGACAGACAACCGATAGCGGTTTGCCCTTGAGTACCTCCTGGGAGCGCGCTCATCTTGAGCGCTTTTCGAGCGGGCGGGACGCCCGCGCTCCCAGCAGGGGAGGACGCATCGAGAGTCCGCGCTCGTGCTTAGCCTTGTCCCTGACCTGATCGGGAGCGCTCAAAGCTGAGGAGGTCACATGAAATTCGCACACTTCTCGCACGTGTGGAACAAGCCGGGTATGACTGCGGCACAGCGGTACGAGCAACTGTGGCGTGAACTGGCGTTGTGCGATGAGTTAGGTTTTGACTTCGGCTTTGCTGTCGAGCACCACTTCAGCCCGCAGGAAAGTTGGATGCCCTCACCAGCAGTGTATTGCACCGGTGGTGCTGCTCGCACGCGACGCCTGCGCCTCGGACCCATGGGCTATATCCCGTCGCTGTACAATCCCTTGCGCATTGTCGAAGAAGCTGCGGTCCTGGATCAAGTTTTGCACGGGCGCCTGGAACTTGGTCTCGTTTCCGGCATCCTCCCGGACTACTTCGCGCCGTATAAAGCCGACTTTCTCAACCGGCGGCAAGTCACTGGAGAGACGGTGTTGCTGCTCAAGTCCGCCTTTTCTACCGATGGACCCTTCAGTTTCGCCGGCCAGTATCACCAGTATGAGAACGTGAAGCTCTCCGTCAAACAGCTGCAGAGACCATACCCGCCGCTATGGGTGCAGTCGCGAGATCCAGACACTCTGACTTTTCTGGCCCAGGAGGGGGTGCACACTGGCTATCTGCTGTTCGTGCCGCGGGATGAAGTAGCTCCACGCTACCGTGAGTATCTGCGGTTGTGGCGGCAAGCCGGACACCAGCACAAGCCGAACATCGGTTACTGGACGCTGGTCTACGTGGACGACACTGACGAGCTAGCCATCCGCAAGGCAACTCCACACATCCGTCATGCCTTCGGCACAGTCTTCGGCTTTGGTGATGGTGGAGGAGCAACCGTAGAGCAACTCGTAGCAACGTATGAGCGACGTGGAGAACACGGGGCTGCGGAGATCGCGCGCAATATGACCAATGTGGAATATCTCCTCGAACACAATCTGGTCTTTGTCGGTTCGCCAGAAACCGTCACCCGGCAGGCGAAGCAGGCAGCCGCAGAGGGGCTCTTCAATACGCTGCTCTGTGAGTTCAACATCGGGTCGGTCGAGGAAGAAAACCTAATGCACTCGATGCACTTGTTCGGAACACGTGTGGCCCCTGCGCTGCGCACCTTTGAGCCATATTGAGCGACACGCACCACAGGAGGAGTTTATGGTCGGCGCGGAGAGCAAGAACCTGCAGCTGTTAGCCCACAATGATCTTAACGGGAGGGGCAATGGCGGAGAGGGAATGGCCCTACAACAGACCGCGGATGGACGGCGGGTCCT